>CAIUHB010000161.1 GCA_903898855.1 uncultured Actinomycetes bacterium
TTCTATTACAACCTTTACGCCAGCCAGTTCGCCAGCGCCATCGATTAAACCAAGCGGGCGATAAGTCCATCCACGGCGCGCTCGATCATCGCCAGTACATCCTCGAAGGCGTCGATCTCGTGGCCCCATGGGTCCGGCACGACTAACTTCTCGGCCTCCGGCGCATACGGATCAATGTCCGCCAGCGCAGGATCAAATTGGCGCAGGAGAAATACCTTCGACTTAAACGTCGCATCATCGGTAGCGCCCTTAATGATGGCGCGGTTTGTTTGGTCCATGCAGAGAATCAAGTCTTGCGAATCAAAGGATGTCCGCCGGAACTGTCGAGCGGTATGCGTGTAGTCATATCCCGCTTCGCTCCATACCCGCTCCGATAAATTATGCGCAGGTTCACCCTCGTGATAATTCGCGGTGCCCGAGCTGTTGACGATGATGCGCGGATGGTTCAGCGAAGAAGCGCGATCATGCAGGACTGCCGCGGCCAGAGGGGAGCGGCAGATATTGCCGAGACAGACCATCTCGATATGCAATTCGCTCTTGCCCTTGAGTGCGGATAGATACGCGTCATTCACAAGAAGAGAATAGTGGTAACGCAAAGTAGTTTTAATAATTCACGAATAACCTTGCTATGTATTCTCAATAGGCATACGCTTCAAGAAGAAGAAACGGGGATTGCTCCCCGCCCCTTCTACCCGCGCGATACGGGCCTAGGTTTGTGGACTTTGTCTCTTATCGAGATGCTCTCCAAGTGATTATTGCAGCAATTAGGTTGCTGATAATGACCACTAGAGAAATCCACTTACTAAGACTCATACCTACCTCCGTTCTCTAAGTTCCACCGGAAGGTGGAAAGCAATTGGTTTGTTTGTGGTGACGGATCAAACCAATGGAGAACGAAAGAAACGGGCAAGACGCAAATTACGCGCCTTGCCCATTTCTTATTGGGGGAGAAGGTCTAACTGTGGAGAAGCCGGGCTGTGCAAAAGCGTCAATCCCATTTATTCTTGAGATATGACTCTTCGCTTTCGCAAATCGGTAAAAATCATTCCTGGCGTACGGATCAATTTTAACAAGAACTCCACGAGTATGACCTTCGGAGTCCGCGGCGCACACGTCACTATGAATAACCGAGGTGATATCTATCGCTCGGTAGGAATCCCAGGCACTGGTCTCTACGATGTTGAGCGCACGTCGGGCAAGGCCCGCGCTGCTGCCCGTGCGCAACAACCAGCCCTCACAATGCCGCCCATCACTAAGGTCGGTCTCTTCGCACCGGCATACATGAAGGCGTTCGCCAAGATCGTCGGCGATCTTTCACCTGAGAAATACGGCGAATTCATCGAACAATTCCCAGACCACGCACTGACCCCCAATCTCTTCAGCACAACTGCTCTAGTGGGCAAAGCGGACACATTCGAAAAGGGTGCAAAGATTCTGGCGGATTCATGGGCGCGACGCGAAGAAATTGCCAAAGATGACCTCTTCATCAAGTTCTCGGAAGCCATCACGGTCCATGTCCCAATAACGCCAGGGTTGACCGTCCCCATGCCCTTCACAATTAAGGCGCTGGGGCTTATTTATGCCGAGATTCTCCAGGCGCAGCAGAAATACACAGAGGCGTTAGCAGTCCTTGCTGAACTGGATACTGATATCGACGTCCAGATTTCCACCGCGGAGGTTGAGCTGCAGCTCGGTCAATATGACGAAGTCATAGATACGACTGAAGGTGTTACGAACGAGGACGATGGGACCGCCATTCTCTTGATTTTTCGTGGGATAGCGATGCGGGAACAAGGAAACTTCGAGGCGGCAATCGAGGAGTTCAAATTGGCGCGTGCGAAGAAATCTAATCATTCGGAAGTTCTCAATAAGGCGCTCTTTGAAAGAGGAGTGACCTATCAGAAAATGAAGAAGACGGCACTTGCTATCAAGGACTTCGAAAAGATTCTTGTATCCGATGGATCCTACGAAGGCGTAAAAGAAAAGTTGGCTGAGTTAAAGAAGGAATAGTTCAACTCAAAGTAGTTTTAATAATTCACGAATAGCCTTGCTATGAATCCTCAACAGGCATACGCTTTAAGAAGAAGAAGCGGGGATTTCTCCCCGCGACTCCTACCCGCTGATTACGGGTCTAAATAAGTGGTACACCTCTTATCGAGATGCTCTCCAGGTAATTACTGCGACAACTAAGTTGCCGAAGATAATCGCCAAAGAGATCCATTTAGATAAACTCATAAACACCTCCGCTCTCTAAGTTCCACCGGAAGGTGGAATAACAGGAAGTTCTGGTTCGGTGATGAATCGAACGACCTGGAGAACGAAAGAAACGGGCAAGACGCAAATTACGCGCCTTGCCCGTTTCTTATTGGGGGCGAAGGTCTAACTGTGGAGAAGAAGCAATTGTGGAAAAACTATTTAGCGCTATTTGCGGATGGCGTTGGCGAAGCCGTCTCCGTGTACATGTTTATATACATCGCAGCCATATCGTTATTTCCACCAATCCCACTATTCACGATGCGACCGGTCGCATCAATCTGCTGGTAACCCAATTGAGTCAGATAGATCTCGCGGCCCATTTGGATTGGCGTATCGAGCCATAAGGCAACGGGTGTAAACGAAAACTTACCCTCAGCGCAATCAGGCGTGCAGTTATTCTCAAAGTATTCACCCGTGCCCTGGGCTGACAGCGGTGTCCACGTGGTCCATCGAATGCCACGAATGCCGGTGTTCCCATCAGCGCACGCAAAGTAGACCACATCCGGCTTATAACTATTTGGAATTTCGCAGACATAGGTAAAGACATGGGTCCCTGCCGTTTTCACATTTAATGCAGTGGTGGGTGTGGGCCATGGAGTGGGGGAGGGCGAAGCAGTATCAACCACGGTGGTAGTCGACGAATCGTTGGAGCTGGTGAAAAGTGAGGCGCCCACTCCAATAACCAACACTCCACCGATGAGACCGGCCAGTGCAATCAAGGCAATCCGCCCTGGCCCCACGTTAAAGGTTTTCATGACGCGATTGTTTCACTTTCATCATTGACCAGCGCTGCAAATCGCTCCAACCGCGCCATCACCTCGTTCGCTTCCTTTTCGCGGCCTGTCGCCCGATAAACATCGGCCATGACGGTTTCAATATCGAGAATGTCCTTGTACCGCGGTGGGTTTTGTGACTGCATCAAAGTCAGCGCTTCTCGACAATTTTTGAGCGCGTCGTCCCACATATAACGGGCGACTGATATTTTGCCCAGCAAGAAAAGCCCTTCACCGACCCTTCGGTCTTTTTCATAAATTCGAAAGACTTCAAGCGCCCGTTCCACATACCCCTGCGCTTCGATAGGAGAGCCCATCGCAAGTAGCGCCTCGCCAATATTGTGATCGGCCATCGCGACGTATTCGTATTGCTCGTTCTCTTTTGCCAACTGTCGGGCCTCGCGTTGCACTTCTAGCTCCTCATCGAACCGCCCCAGTTCATACAAGCACGCGCCCACCATCAACAAGTCATAAACGACCGCTTCGGTATCCGCATTCGCGCGATTCTGCTCCAGTGTTAGTCGGTAATAAGCCAGCGCAGCCTCGTAATCCTTATCCTCAAACTTCCACCAGCATCGTTTGTTCTCCCACACGACGCCGGTCTTGTCAGCTGCCTCTCGAAACAGCTCGAGTCCTCGGTCTAGGAATGCATACGCCTCGTCATGACGGCCCAACTCTCGGGCGTTAATGGCGATGGCTACGTAGCTTTCTGCCTGTTCTACCTGCCGCATTGGATCAACCGAGAAGATCTCTAACGCTTCTTCAGCCAATCGCATCGAGTGCGCCCATTGATTTGCACGCCAGGCGTATCGAGCCAATTTCATCAGACTCAACGCTCGCTCAAAACCCTCGAGCGCACCCAGCTGCTTCCACTCTTCTTGCCAGCAATGAGGGCAACCCCCGTTGTCGTGATGATTCTGACTCATGCGCTCTGTTTATCCAATCCCACTGACGCCCCTACTGTCCGAGAATTTCTCGGACAGTAGCAAGACGACCTTCGATTTCCGCAGCGAGCTCTTCGCGATCTGTTGCTCGGCAGAGCATCGCTTGAGCCGTTTCGATACTGACAATCAACTGCCAGTCCGTTTCATACATCGAACGAGCGGCGAACAATGCGCTTGATAGCGCCTCATTTGCCTCATCCCATTGCTCGAGCAGGTAGTGCGCCTCGCCCTTGATGGCCAGACACCAGGCGATGCGAGCATCGCTGGCAATCGTGCGAGCCACATCAAGTGCACGATTCGCGTGCACAAGAGCCTCTGCGCCATCCTTCATCTCAGTCAAGATGCCGGCAATAGATTCGTCGCACCGCGCGACTTCCACGATTGCCTTGCGCTCCTTGAAGAGATCTCGGGCTCGTCGATATGTAGTTATTGCTTCGGGGTAATTCTCGAGTTGGCCATATGCCACGGCCACGTTATATAAAGACTTCGCTAACCATTCCTGATTGCCATCTATCTCATTGACTCGCACCGCTTCTAGATGGCAGTTGAGGTTGTTCTGCCAGTCTCCTAGTTCGCCGTACCAGATTGCTTGGGTCCGAAGAAGATCATCCACGAAGGGATAGTGATCTGCTCGGTAGATATCTACCGCCTTGCCTAAGACGTTCACCGCGTCTTGGGTTCGATGGAGTTCTTTAAGTGAGTAACTGATGCCGGTATACGCATTTGCGATATCGGCGTTTGCAGCTTTCGCGCCGAGTGATTGATAAATCTCTGACGCTGTCTCTGCCAGCGCTAGAGCTTCATCTCCTGCTCCTCGATACGTTGCCTGTTGTGCTAACCGAAGTAATACTTCGGCTCGTTCTTCTCCGTCGGTCTGCGGCAGTTGCTGCCACAGCTCTTTCTCGCTCGGATCTTTATCTTCTATTGCCACTCCTTCCCCTGAGGATTACGTAACGTATATCGGCCCTCTGACATTCCCGAGGATGTCCGATTTGTGAGCTTTTCTAGCCCCTACTCTTAGTCAGTGCAACGCCAAATGACCCGAATCGGTCGCTTTAAGGACTTTGAAGTCTGCCTTGAGCCCGGGGAATTCTTAAAGGATCTACGTATTTACGAAGACCAAAAGAGCTACTCACAGTATGACGAGCTCCTTCGAGAAAAGAATCAACTAACCGATGCCATTGCTCTACATGAAAGAGAACTGGAGGAGTGCAAAACTCAACTCCTGGATCTCCGATCAGAGTACGAAAAATGGAACAATATTTATCAGCTTAGACCCCCTAATTCGGATATCTCGCTTGTTAAATCAAAGCGTATGGATTTGCACGAATCAATATTTACAGTTCAAGTCCGCCAGTCCAAGCTTCTCGTAAAAAGTCAAAATGACACATCGAGACTGGAAGATATTACCTCGCTGACATTGACAGTTTTCCCGCTGGCAGAGAAGTCCCGAAAGTTTTACGAAATATATGATACCGAAATTAGTTATTACTCGCGATTTACGCTATCTGGACCATATAGCGATTATCCGTTCGTGATTTCACCCAAGGATTATTATGGAATCCTTGGATACTCGCTTCCGGAATGTCACGTACTCAATGAGGAAACCGAACTGGCTAAGTTGGTTTTCGGTGGAAAAGTCGGGCGTGAATTTTCACGATTGGTTCCGAGCGGCCAAGTAGAGGAATTTCGAATATTGACGACCGAGGTTATGTCTTCTTCGGCAATCAATGAAGTGATGAATCTATTCCAAGCTCGGCAGGAAACACATAGTCGCCTTGCGCGCTCTCTCTCAAAAAACAGACATGACGCTGGCGATCATGATCGCTGGAAAGACGGAGCCAGGGATGACGCAAGTGCATTATGTAATGAATGCAAAGTTCCTGTTTTCGGGCGGCACAAGCCCGGCTGCAAATTCCACTAAGTCATACGTAGGCCCCGAAGGTCACCACCGCGTGAGCGTGCATCGCCCGGAGCAGGTCCACCTCCTCCTTCTGGCCTATCAGGGACATCCACCCACACGTGCAGAGCGCCTGGTGGAACTGCCCCATGGGCACCAGCCCATTCCAGTGCTCGGCCCGAATCCGCTTTCTCTCTTCAGAATCGCTCATGCCAATTAGCCCTTACTGGACCCTCATAAGCAGAAGATCCGCTCTTCTAGCGGTGTCTTTCATCGCTAGCAGGTCTTCCACTGGTTCCACCGTGCGCGGATGCGCGGTTGGCGCCAAGCAAGCCAGGGGGCTTATCGCTTGGTCTTCGATCGACCTAGGTAAAACATAGCAAGGGCCTCTGACATGAGTCCCTTACATATGTATAGACACGCGGGGAGGGGAATTGTTGGGGTGATAGACCAATTCAGGCTTATTCACCGAGTCGTCATGCAAATCCGTATACCCATTATTTAACGCTGGTTATAGAGTTTGAGGCATGACGGAACGAGTAATGGGACGCACTCGGCCTGCGCTGATTCGCCTTCTTCTGAGCGCACTCGGAGCGCAATTGTTGGTGACTCTTACAGCGCTCGCCGGCTCCTATCCAGCCCACGCTGGATCTCTTGCTTCGGTTCGCCTCACTTATAAGGTCAACGGAACGCCGACTGAAGCGAATTTTAATCCGGTCTCTAATAACGGCGTTCTTGGGGGCTATGGATATAGCAAGACTGGAGTTGGGTCATTTACCTATTACTTGAACCCCGGTCAATATCGAATGATTGGTATTGCTACGAACGGCCTGAGTGGTGGAATATCCAATCTCTGCACCGTAAGCACAGATTCAACCACTGACTGTCCCGTTGCTATCCCTGCTCCGAATTTCCCGTTTCAAATCACGAATAGCGACGGCTCCAACTACGCCAAACCTGCGAACTTGGCTATGACTATTAAGCGCACGGTAGATGGGAATCTATTCGATTTTTCTTGGAATAACACGGCCCAGGATTCCGGAACTCTTGCACTCCAAGATGGCACTTATTTAATAAGTGTCTTTAATCAGACAGATGCAGCTCTTGCAAAGGCAAATGGACAATCTGTGAATCAATTTGATTTTAACTTAGTGATGTCAGGTGGTGCCGTATCGAGTTTCGGGCAGGTCGGTGGCTCGTCTATTTCGCCGACAGGGGGAAAATATCACCTGCCGATTAAGCCAAACAATTTCACAGGAGTTGTGACTGCAGGTGGAACTCCTGTGGCTAATGAATATATCAACATCAGCCTGAATCCAAATTGCACCGACGCTCAGTTGGCCGCTAAGACCTGCCAGGTCCAACAAATATACGGACAAACGGGAAGCGATGGGAGTTTTTCCGTTAATTTGCCTAGTGGAACCGGAAGTATGTATGCCTATGGATATGGTGGCTCAACAAGTTATGTAAATAGCTCGTTCGCCGTGACTTCTTCTGGCGACTCGGTCACGTCACTTATGGACTCGAACAATAATGTGATCGCCTCAGTCGGCGGAATGTACACACTTCCCTTATCGCCCGCGAATGTTCAAGCGACATACACAGTGGGCGGATCCGGAGTGCAGGGTTATGTTCGAAATATTTTTGACACCATAAATAACAAGTACGCAAACACCAACGCTTCCGGATTCACCCCAGATGGCAAATTCGGATTAGCCCTCCCGGCGGGCGCCTATGATATTTGGGTTAATCCTGGGTCTAACGTGGCGTCCAATCGCGGCAACTGCCAAGTAGCAGCAACCGGAACGTCCAACTGCTCGATAACGGCGCCGGCGACAAATTTTAGCTTCGACATTAGCAGCGATACGGGGGTCGCGCTCGGACAGAACGCATCTGCAATTTTGACTTGGCTATCATCAAATTACAGCAACCAGGATTTTCTTAGAGCGACAAACGGAACGTTCAATGAGTCATTGAGTGATGGCAAATACTCGATGGACATTTATTCCTTCCAGGGAAGTTCGGATGGTTTAAAAAGGACGCTTACTTTTGCTGTTGCAAATGGAGTCTTATCTCCGCTCACTGATCAAAGCAGTGGCGCGGTAATACAGTCATATCAAACAGGTAAATATCATCTCCAACTCGCAGCTCCAAATTTCTCAGCTGTTATTCAAGCCAATGGAAGTCCAGACCCGAATATTTACGCTCAGATCAATCAAATTATCACAACACAGACTGGAACCATCTCTAATTACTCCTTTGGAGCGAACGCAGACTCAAATGGAAATTTGCAACTCAACCTTCCCAATGGTTTAAATGCAATTCGCATCTTCCCGAGCACTCAAGAAACCCCGACGGTGGTATCGGCGCTATTTAACGTGCAGGTGGACTCAGGATCCGTTACTAGCGTCAAGAATCTCAATGGGGACACTCTCAGTGCGGTTGCCGGCAACTACACCTTAAGCTTCCAGCGCCCTAGCATGATCGGAAAGGTCACAATTGGTGGCGTCCCCGCTTCGGGTTATGTGTGGGGCGTCTGGTCCACAATATTGAATCAGTCTGTCAGTTATGACTACTCCAACCTTGATAACAGTGGAAACTACGCGTTGATGTTGCCAGCCGGCAATTACGACATACTATTCAATCTTCCGGGCGCTCCAGTCTCCGTCATTAATTGCAACTCAGTAGCGAATTCACAATCAACCTGCAATTTATCCCTTCCAGCTACCAACTTCTCGCTCTCTCTGAAGAATTCTTCGGGTGATACCCCCACGGCGAATACTTGGGCAAACATCAGTCGCGCGGCAGTAAAGGGTCAATCTTTTTCTGGATGGGGTCAAGGGCTTAACTTAGATTCAACCGGCAAGTACTCGGAGTCGTTGCAAAATGGTTCGTATGTGCTTAATGTAGGTTCGAATACTCCCTTTGCCGATGGTGCGTCACGATCATTCACCTTTGATGTTGTTGCTGGCGCCGTTACAAATTTCAAAGACACGTTTGATAACTCCTTAGTATCTGTTGGATCTGGCGGAGCTACTCAGATTTCGTTGGCAAATCCAACTTTTAAGGCTGTCGTTACAGCAGGCGGAAATCCAGAGATAAGTGCTTATTACTATGGTTATGACACGAGTGGCCGGAAACAGAACAACGCTTGGTTTAACGGGTATAGCGATAGCCAAGGCTTGCTTGGCGCTCGTCTCTCTGATGGTGACTATTACGTTCAGGTCAATCCGTCAGGTAATGACGCATCTCCCTATGTAAACAGTAATTATCGGGTCTCGGTCGCTAATGGAGCCGTGACTTCCTTCACCGCTGATGACGGCAGTCCAGTACTTACCCAAGGTGGCGTTTATCAACTCTCTCTATCGGCACCAAATCTAACCGGCAGTTTTTCAATCGGCGGGGTTTCTGCGATTGACCACAATATTAATGTGACGGGGGTATACAGCCTGGACTCACAGCAGTTCGTAAACTCCCGAAGTGCCAGTACCCAACGCGGCAAGTACGCTCTTTTAGCTAATCCAGGAAATTACCTGATCTCTACAGACGAGTATGGGAAAGCGGGCATATTTTCGCCATGCACTATTGGAAATACAGCAAGCACATGTGACATTAATATCCCAGCAGACAATTTTAAATACAAAATCATGGGTACGGACGGCACTCAGCTCAATACCAACGTGGCGTCGAAAGTTAATTTCCAGACGCAGAATTTTGGTCAAGGCTTCTGGATGCAGATGCAGACAGGAAATATTTTCGCGACGCCGGTCCGTGTTCCAGCTGGAATAACCGGGCACTATGAGGTCTACGTTTACCCTACGGACGGTTCAAACCGATATGGAATAGCTTCTGACTTCCGTGTAGATGTGACCGGTGAATCGATTACGGCTGTGACGAACATGCTTACCGGGCAAGTAGTGACCGCGGGCGCGGACGGCGTTTATCCTCTAGCCCTCGCGCAACCAAACATTGGCGGCACTGTCGTAGCCCCAGATGGCACAACGCCGATACCCAACTCTCAAGTGACAGCAGCCGACAACAATTGGTATCAAATGACCACTGACAACAGCGGCGCTTTTGCATCCTATATAGATCAGGATGGCGTGTATCAAGTTTGGGCACAAGCTCCGCAATACGACACAACGAAAGCGGATTCTGCTCGCGTAAGTCAAACGATCACAAGCGGAGCGGGCAACGCATCGATGAAGTTGACGCTACGTACACCTGATGTTCGTGGAACAGTGAATGGCCCGAGTGGATTATCTCCCGACAACTCAGTCCAGGTTCTCAAGCAGGATTCGCTCGGAAATTTCAATTTCGTTAATAGCGATGTTGCCTCGCCGCGGAACACTAATGCCAGTGGGCAATTCGCCTTCTATCTAGATCCAGGTGTATACGAGTTTTATGCGCAAACCGATGCATCAAGCGCAAATGGCGGCTACGCCTTCTCAAATAGCTGCACAATCACGGACACCTCGACACTTACGACCTGTGATATCCAATTGCGGCCATTTAATGCAAAAGTAAAGATATTGGGTTTAAATGCCAAGCCCTACACAACCGCTAACGTCTATTTCAATTATGTGGGTTCAGTCGATAAATCCGATGTGAATTCCGGGGTTCTTGGAAAAGTCGGAGATAACCAGCAGGTAGACGCTTTAGGTCAGGCTGAAGAAGCACTCGCAGATGGTCAGTGGACAGCAAGTGTCAATATCTCTGGCACGGGCACGGAAGCTCCCACCTCGGTTCAAATTACTGTTGAGTCCGGCACCGTCACCTCAATGGTCGACGCGAAGGGAAATCCTTGTGTTCTTGATTCAAATGGGTATTGGGAGATACAGCTCCCCACGTCCAACTTGATTGGCACAATTTTCGAACATGGCAATCAGATTTTGTATGGAGCGAGCGTAGATGTGCTTCAAACCGTGGGCGGTAATCAAAATTGGATCGCTAGCAACTGGGTGAACGGCGGCAAATTCGCGTTCCTGGTGCCTCCAGGTACTTACACGATTCACGTAACACCGTATTCGAATCAGCCGTATTCGAGCGGTGCGCCGGTTATGACAAGTTATACCTGCATAGTTCCTGAGCAGGATATTGCGACGTGTAATGTCAATCTGAAAACGGGCAACTTCCTTGGCCGAGTGACTACTCCCAATGGGCAAACGGATTCTGATAGTTATGCCTACCTCTATAGCGAAGTTACCAGTTCGGATAACGGCAATTATGAAAACTTTTATGGCTACATGAATGTTTTTAATGGTCTTTTCTCAGCTGGAGTTGGCCCAGGAGATTATCGCCTTCAGGTAATTCCAACTTCTACAGGTGCGAGTGTTTACACACCACGGAGTTACTCCATCCATGTCGGTGGCACCGATGATGCTCCAGTAATTGGGAACGTTGTGGACATGGTCACCAATGAAACACTTACTGCAGATGATTCGGGCCGTTATTCCTTCAAATTGACCACGCCTTCGATTTCTGGACGCGTCTTGCGTGCCGGAACATCCACACTAGGAATTCCGTGGGCAGAAGTGGTACCCATCGATAGCTCTGGAAATGAACTATGGCAATATGCGACAAATGCCAACCAGAATGGTGACTACGCATTGACGCTACCCGACGGTAATTACCATTTGGTTGGTCATAGTTGGGGTGGCAAAGGCAATGCCTACAGCTCCACGAGTGAAGTACCTGTCACGATTAACAATACTTCTCCGATTTCGAACTTTAATCTCGGTATGCAAAATCCAAACCTATTCCTTAAAGTGGTACTACCAGGCACTGCAACCCCGGTAGATAACGTTTACGTCAATGCCTGGTTTAACGGACAAAATTTCTGGGGAGTCACCAGCAGCGATGGCCTCTTCAGCGCCTATGTTGATACCGCCGTCTTGGGTTCAAGCTGCACAAGCAATTGCGGCATTCAGCTCAATCCAACAAACTCCGCTGACTATACCCAAGCAACGTACTCACTGAATTCAATCGGTGATGTTGGCTCCAAGGAACTAGGTCAGATCACCGCAAAAGTCACTTTGTTTATTCCCACCAATGGCATTAAGGGAATTCCGGATAAGTGGGCCTGGATTTCGGTAGATGAACTCAACGACTCTGGCACGGTGGCAAGTACTGGCTATAACACTAATCAGCTGGGACAAGCAGGCCTCGGTCTTGTGGATGGTCATCACTACGTTCTTACGGCGTATCCCTCAGGTGACTATTACGATCGCTACACACCAAAATCGCTGGAAATAAGAAGCTTCTCCGCCGCCGATTCAGGAACAATTTCCATCACCTTTGATTCACCGAACGTTTCGTTTGTTGTCACGGACCCATCTGGTCAGGGAAATTCATGGGGCTGGTACGAGGTGAACAAGGTCGACAATGGGGCATCCTCAGCGTATGTCTCGGGATATCTCAATGGGCAGGGCCGTGGCGCTCAATTCTTGCCAGATGGCGATTACACCTTGCTCTTCCATCCAGGCGGTGCCTCTGGCGTGGATAAGAGCATCGCGCTCACTCTAAGCGGTGGCCACGTGACTAATGCGGTTAATGCTTCGGTATCCAATGATGTTGTAGGTGTAAGCCTTGGCGCAGGAAACGTCACCGGAATCGTTCACGGCGCAGATGGAACCCCACTGAGCAACGCGCCGGTTACAGCAAAAACGACAAGCGGAGATTCAATTACCGTTACTACCGTGACGCAGGCTGATGGCAGCTTCCAAATGAATCTAGATCCTACAAAGGATTGGATTATCGGATCCTTAGACCCAGTAACGGTAGCGAAGGCAACATTGTCACTTCCTGCCAATTCGCCTTCATATACCGGCCTCGTTCTTAATTTGGCTTAATGAAACTACGCACTTATCTCGCCTTTGTTCTAGGGAGCGCACTTGTAGCCGCGATCCAAGTGAGTAATCCGTATATGAGCTACTCGGCTGCAATTCCTCTTGTGGCAAATGTAGTGGTTCATCCGAGTGTTGATGCCAGCTATCAAAATGGCAGCGTCACCGTCTCTTGGGACTCGGTAACTGTCGCAACGCAATACACAGTGCGTGCCACTCAGGTCGGTACGAGTACATATGTAACAACCACGGTGAGTGGAGCTGGAAATACGCAGGCGGTAGTTTCCAATCTCATCGGTGGAGCAAGCTACATCATTCAAGTGCGCACGATTTCAAATCTTGATTACAGTGACTGGACTTCCAATTCACTCACGGCCCTTCCCACGACCCTGCCCAAGGCTCCGGGTAAACCAACAGCCGTTCCAGATGTTGGCTCCGCAACTATTTCGTGGACGCCGCTCGCCGGACTTGAGGATGGCGGCTCGGAAGTCACGTCATATCTATTGACTGAGACAAATAGCGGAAACACCCTTTCGGTAGGACCTAGCACCTCCTCTGCGACGATGACAGGTCTCACAGAAGGAAGTACGGCTGCCTTCACGGTCACGGCCATTACAGCGGTCAATAAGACTGGTTCAACGTCGGTAGCTTCGGATCAAGTAACCATTGGTTCCAGTAGTGGCGGTGGAGGTGGCCCATCGGCATCTCCAACGCCAACCGCAGGTCCCACAGTTGTTCAAACTGCTCAGTCGAATCAACAAAGTGGCGGCGGGGGAGGTGGCGGGGGAGGTGGCGGCTTCTTCGGAGGCGGCGGCGGTGCGCCGATGGCAACCGCAAATCCATTCGATACTCACACTGCAACGTCAAAGCCCATCCCGACACCAACGCCTACTCCATCACCAACACCAAGTGCGACGGTAACGCCAACTCCGACCCCTATGCCCACGCCTACGCCAACACCGAGTGCAACCAAAGTCGCAACGAAAGTTATCGAAGTGTGCACAACGGCTAAGGCAAAGAGCGCTAAGAGCAAGCCTGTCGTCAGTTGTAAATCCGTAACTGTCGAAATCACTCCCAAGCCAAGCGCTAAACCATCTGTAAAGGTGACACCTAAGGTCACGCCAAAGAGCTCGCCTGCAGCTTCAAGGCTTCCGGCTGCGAAAACTTCGGTCAAAAGTCCGACACCGAAGGCCTCGGCTAAGAGTGCGTCCGCTAAGAAACAGATAACGATCACGTGCACCAACGGCAAGAAGAATCTTGCAATCTCTGGTTCGTCACCAGCCTGTCCGGCCGGATTCCACCGCGAGTAAGCGGCGTGGAGCGCTAAGCATTGATGCGTGATATTGGATAATTGAGCTATCCTAATGAATGGAGATGCCCGTGTTCGGACTTAAGAAAATCACCCTTAACTTCATTGTGGTGAGTACTGCGATGATTTCGCTTTTCATCCCGTCCGCCACGCACGCAGCAACCACGCCAACCGCAGTACCCGCCGTCACCGGCGTCAGCTCTATCTACGATCCCAAGATTGGCTCCATGGTCAGCTGGACTCCAGAGGCCTCCACGGTCAAGGTAACCAGTTACACCGTCACTGCAAATCCTGGTGGAGCAACGTGCAACGCCTCTGCCTATGTCAATCAGTGCATCTACTCCAACTCGGTCGTTCCTAATCCTTTGAAGGTCAACACCAACTACACCTTCACGGTTGTAGCAAATACCGCATCGGGTAGTAGCACCGCATCAACTCCTTCTAATTCAATTTCAATGGTCGGAATGCCTGGCTACCCAGCACCTGTTGTCGCAAAGACAATCAGTGATAATGAAATTGATGTGACCTGGGTTCCTTCACTCAGCACGGGCGGCGCACCTCTCTACGGCTACAAGGTCTATGCCTGGCCGTACTACAACTCTTCGCTTCAAACGATGCAATTAGTAACCGGAACATCTGCAAAGTTCACCGGGCTCACCAAGAGCACCTGGTATGAGTTCGTTATATCCGAGTGCAATGTCTTCGGTTGTGACGCATCTGATCCCGCTGATCAATACACCACTCCAAACACACCTCAACTAATTGCTACCCATCCACCCGCAACGCTCTCGGGCGGAAATGCAAGCACCACATGTTGGGATGCAATCCTTAACGGCGGAACAGCCTCGACATCAGCCACGCTGACTAAGAGCACCTCAGCCTGCCCAGCAGGAGTTGTCCCACCAGCATCCTCGTATCCGGTCGTAAATCCTGCCGCGACCAACTTCCCATTCCCAGCACCGACGAACCGCTTTACAAATCTCTCTGCGCTGATGCTCTGGCAGATCTCGACACAGTCACTCGCTGTCTGGGCAAAGTGGAACGAGATGATGCCCATCGCGCCGTACTTCAATAACTATGGCGTGCTCAATAGCCAGTCCACCGTCACTCTCACGAGTAAGACACCAGCGACCTGCGCAATCTCAGGAATGAATGTTCAGCTCATCTCGGCCGGCACCTGCACGCTCACCTCGCAAACAGGTGGCGATACCTACTACCTGCCTAGCGCAGTGAGTACGGTTTCGTTCACCATCACGAAGTAGAGATCAGTCAATCAAGTCCATCGAACGAAGAAGTTTTTGAGTTCGAGCGGCGAACCACGCGCCTCTCGAACTAATCAGGACTAGTGCCACGACAATCATTAACCCAGCTTCTACTAACGTCCCCAACCAATCAGCGCCGCCCGTTACCTGCGCTTTAAAGGCCACTTCGCTCTGCATCATCAAGGGGAAATCCGAAAGTCCGTGAAAGACGATGGGCACCCAGATAGAGCCCGTAAAGATCATCAGAGCGCAGCAGAGAAAGCCAAATGCAGCAGCATTCACCATCTGTCCCGCGGTGTAGTCAAAGGACTGCCCACCGTAATAGAAGTTGGTGAGATGCAGCATTCCAAACTGAACTGAAGAAATAATGACGGAAGTCCACATTCCATACTTTTCCAGGATTCCGTAGAAGAAACCCCGGCTCAGTAAATCTTCATTCAGCCCAATGAAAAGCGAAAA
>CAIUHB010000162.1 GCA_903898855.1 uncultured Actinomycetes bacterium
AGCAACGCGTGCGGTCTGCTTATCCTTGCCATAACTAAACATTCCGATACCCGGAACCAAAATAATCGCGGGATCGCTGCCGCGCATCGCTGGGCTCTCTGGCTTGGCATGGCGGTTGTAATAATCAGAGTAACTCTTGCGATATTGCTCGTGGAGCTCCGCTACGCGTGCCACGACTTCTTCGAAAGGTGCATCCGGCGCGGTATCGAGCACCATTGGCGAGACCTTGGTGCGTAAGAAATGGTCGGGGCATGACGTGCCAAGTGCGGCTAACCGATTGAGTGCATCGTGCGAAACGAAATCAAGGACAACATCTGCATCGCTGAAATGACCCACCATTCGGGCATCCTTTGACGCGACTCCACGCAATAGCGGTGCAAGCTTTGCCGCGCGCGCGCGACGTTCTGTCTCGGGAAGCGCCTTGAACATCGCAACCTCCGCACCAAAAGGATCTTTCTTGCCCTTGGCCTTAATGAAGTCTTCGGCCTTTTTAATTGCATCGAGCGAGCGCTTCTCGCATTCATCGGAGGTATCGGCCCATGTCGTTAAGCCGTGGCCTCCGAGAATGCATCCCTTCGCCTTCGGATTCTCTGCTGCAATCTTGGCAATATCCAAGCCGAGCTGAAAACCCGGACGACGCCAATCCACCCACAGGATTTCGTCGCCAAAGCATTCCTTCGTCAACTTCTCGCCATCTACGCTTGTTGCAAATGCGATGATGGAATCTGGGTGCAAGTGATCAACGTGGTTGTAATCCACCAACCCGTGCATCGATGTATCAATGCTGGGCGCAGCGCCACCTTTTCCGTATAGACAAAAATCAAAGAGGGCGACCATCTCGTCTTCACGATCTACACTTGGGTAGACCTTTTTCAGAGAATGAATCTTCTCTGTGTAAAGAACCGCTAGGCCGCTCTCTTTAAGTGTGCCAAGGTCCCCCCCGGAACCCTTGACGAATGTAAGAGACGCTTTCTCGCCCGATACTGGATCGATGATCTCGCCCTTTGCAGATGTGTTACCACCGGCATAGTTTGTGACCTTTGGGTCTGCGCCCAATCGATTTGAACGGCCAATCAGTTCTCCTACTGCAGGAGTTAATTTAGAAATACTCAACTTATGCGCCCCACCCTGCTTGATTGCCACCGACTCGCTCTGCTGCGATCTTGGCTAGATAACCGGACTTCTTGAATGCGCCCATTGGGTCGCCATCCAAACCTTGTTCCTGACGGACTTCGACCAACAACGGGCGGACATCCGAGTTGTATGCGTCCATCAAAACATCGTTCGCCAACAGCACATCACCAGATTGCTGTGCGTCCTTTAACGCGCTCTGATCTACGAGCAACGCCTTGGCGACCGCTTCTTGAACATTCAAAATCGAACGAATCTGGCCAGGTACCTTCGCTTCGATGTTGTGGCACTGATCCAATACATAGGAAACAGGTGTGCCGACATCAAAGCCGCCATTGATATTGACCTCGTGCATGATTCGGAACAGCTGGAATGGATCCGCAGCTCCAACAATCAAATCATCATCGGCATAGAATCGTGAGTTGAAGTCGAATGCACCAAGCTTCTTTGCCCGTAGCAAAACAGCAACAATGTATTCAATGTTCGTGCCGGGCGCATGATGGCCGGTATCGACACAGACCAGCGCGCGATCGCCAAGCTGTAGACAATGAGCAAACGAGGTTCCCCAGTCTGGAACATCGGTGTGATAAAACGCTGGTTCAAAAAACTTGTACTCGAGCAACATCCGTTGATTTCCCGAGAGGTGC
>CAIUHB010000163.1 GCA_903898855.1 uncultured Actinomycetes bacterium
ATTAAATCTCGGGTCGACTCTTTAAATTTACTTCCGAAGAGAAGGCCTAAAAGAGATCCGCCAACAATCGCCGAAACGTTGATTACTGTTCCAAGACCTACAAACATGTATGCACGCTTTCATTTGACGTTGTTGGAAATCCAACTTGGGAGAAATTAATTACCAGATTATAGGTTCTTTGCCACTGGTGCGCAGTAATTCATTTGCCTTAGAGAAGGGTTTACTTCCAAAGAACCCCCGATAAGCAGACAAAGGGCTTGGGTGAGGTGAGAAAATAGTGAAATCCGCGGGAAGGATCGAGGCAAGCTCCTGTGCGCTTCTACCCCACAAAATCGAGATGATCTGCTCTTTGGCAAGAACTCGAACCACCTCTTCTGTTATCGCCTGCCAACCAAGACTTTTGTGGGAATTACTTGCGCCTTCATCTAATGTGAGTACTCGATTTAATAACATCACACCTTGTTTGTGCCAGGGCGTCAAATCGCCTGAGACTATTTGCGATTCACCAATATCTTCACGAAGCTCCTTCAAAATATTTACCAAAGTTGGAGGGAGGGAGCCGGTTCGAGGTGGAACAGAGAAGGCCAAACCCATTGCATCATCAGCATTTGGATAGGGATCCTGCCCAATGATAAGTACCCGGGTGTGAGAGATTGGATATTCAAGGGCTTTAAAGAGAAGTTCGTGCTTCGGCAAGTAATTCCTTGAGGTTAATTCACGTTCTAATTTTTCGACAGTTGGTTGAAGCCCCAAGAGTGCCTCTTGCCAATCTGGGTGGAGCTGTGAAAAGAGCGAGCTACTTTGCTCGAGCAAAGTATCGACCGCGATCTTGAGAGAGGGTAAGTTCAACTCCATAGGTGGCCGCTAGATTCTCTTCTGTAAGCACTGAGTCGATGGGACCAGCCGCAACCGCCTGGCCCTCACGCAATAAGAGTACGTGAGTCGTTCCAATCGGAATTTCCTCAATATGGTGCGTCACAATAATTGTTGCCGGCGCCTGAGCATCGGCGGCAAGAAGTTCTAGCCGGCGCAGCACATCTTCCCGCCCACCCAAATCCAGACCCGCAGCTGGTTCGTCTAGAAGGAGTAGCTCCGGATCTGCCATGAGCGCACGAGCGATTAGCACTCGCTTCTTCTCCCCTTCGCTCAAGGTTTCAAAGGTTCGCTGCGCCAATGAGCGGACCCCGAGAGTTGTTAATAGCGCAATAGCTCGACTCTCGTCCCACAAATCATAATTCTCGCGCCAGCGACCCGTGATTGCGTAGGCAGCAGTCATGACAGTGTCTATCACCGTTTCATCAGCTGGGATTTCTAACGACAAAGCAGGAGTGGTTAATCCGATACGGGTGCGCAATTCGAAGACATCAACTTTGCCCAGTTCTTGCCCAAGAATTCTGGCTCTTCCTGCTGTTGGATGAATCGAAGTTGAGGCAATCATGAAGAGCGTGCTCTTACCAGCTCCATTTGGACCGATGACAACCCATCGCTCTCCCTCAAGGACTTGCCAATCAATTGGGCCAAGAATTCGCTTACCCTCTCTCACCACCGTGAGATCGGAGAGAGTGAGAACTTCAGCCATGGCATAAAGATACCCTGATAGCGAGCTCTAGGCGGGTAATCTAAGGCAGTGGCAGCTAACAGCTTAAAGAGTTTCTCTGGATTGATTTTGCTATCAGCCGATGATGCTCCCGGATTGACCCATACACTCTTTAGCACTTTGGCACCTTTCGCTGTGGAAATTCGCGAACTTCAAGTACTTACTATTCGAGACCGAGCGATTCTTACGGTACTAATTGCACTCGACCCGGCGCATGCCGTTGCAATCGAAGACGATTTAGAGAGTTTAGCCAAAGAATCCAAGGTAGATTTAGCGATAGATTTTCAGGAAATTAATGAATTATCAAAATCCGAATTTTCCTCGGTTTCATTGACTTTAATTTCGCACCTGTTCACCCCTGAAGCTATCCATCACATGACTCAAGTAATATTTTCCAGCGGTGGGAATATCGAGCACATCTCTAGTTTTCAAAGAGGCGATCACACAATAATAGAAATCAGATTGAACACTTCTGATATTGATTCGCTCCAAAACGAATTAGCCGTCGCTGCAAGCAAGGCTCGGTTAGATTTCACGTTAAAGCCACTTGCCAAACCCGATTCGGGAAAACGGATTGTTATGTTCGACATGGATTCCACCTTTATCCAGCAAGAGGTCATTGATCTACTTGCGCGGGAGGCTGGTGTCGAAGCCGCTGTTTCAGCTATTACAGAATCGGCGATGCGCGGAGAACTTGATTTTGCCGAGTCTCTCACCGCCCGGGTAGAACAGTTGGCTGGCCTGGAGAGCACCGCCCTACAACGCGTTGCAGATCAACTGCTTCTTACGCCAGGGGCCGAGAACCTACTCAAGAAACTACACTCACTTGGACACAAGGTCGGAATAGTTTCTGGTGGCTTTCTCAACGTGATTGAGCCTTTGCTGAAAGAGCTTGGAATTGATTACTACCGCGCCAATACTTTAGAGATATCCAATGGAGTTCTCACCGGAAAATTGATTGGACCGATTATTGACAGAAAGGCCAAGGCTCAATCGTTATCCGAATTCGCTATGAGCGACGGCGTCGATTTACGTGCCACTGTAGCCGTTGGTGATGGAGCGAATGATCTTGATATGTTGAAGCTTGCCGGTATCGGAATAGCCTTCAACGCCAAACCTGCAGTGGCTCAAATGGCAGACTGCAATATTAATTCAGCCAGTTTTGACAGTATCCCGATTCTTATTGGAATCGAATAGCCTACAAGCGGCAAGCGTGTATATCAGTCACCAAAATTCCTCGCGCACCAACAGCCCAAAGCTCATCCATAATTCGGTTGATATCTTTTCGCTTTACCATTGCTCGTACTGCTGACCACTCTGATTTTTGAAGCGGCGAGATGGTTGGAGATTCAATTCCTGGTGTTAGCGCACAAGCGCGATCCAAATCCACGCTTTTAACGTCGTAGTCCACCAGAACGTATTGACGCGCAATAACGACACCACTTAGGCGACGCAACAATGTTTCAAGCGCCGCGTTTCGAGCCACACCATTTCGTTCAATTAAAATTGCTTCACTTGCAAGTAGCACATCCCCGAAGATTGCTAGCCCGGCTTGGCGAAGAGTTCCACCAGTAGAAACAACGTCAGCAATTAAATCTGCCACGCCCAATTTGATAGAACCTTCAACGGCTCCATCCAGTCGAACAACCTCAGCGCTGATGCTATTTTCACGTAGGTACTTCTCTAACAAACCAGGATAGGCAGTTGCTACACGCTTACCAGCGAGAGTTGGGTTTACTACTGCCTCCGGAGCGGCAAAGCGAAAAGTGCTCTTGCCGAAATCTAAAGCCAAAACTTCATGTGCGGGTGCGTTGCTATCTAGTAGCAGGTCCCGACCCGTAATACCAGCATCCAACTCGCCAGAACCAACGTAGACAGCAATATCCCTTGGTCGAAGGTAGTAGAACTCGACATCATTCTCTGGATCAATAAAAGAAAGGTCGCGGACATCGCTACGTTGGCGGTAACCGGCCTCTCGAAGCATTGCAGCAGAACTCTCGGAAAGCGAACCTTTATTGGGAACAGCAATTTTTAACGTCATAATTTCCTCAGAGCTTCCGGTAAACATCGTCTAGTGAGATCTCTTTAGCCAGCATCATTACTTGCAGGTGGTAGAGCAGCTGACTGATCTCAAGTGCCAGATCATCCTTAGTCTGATACTCCGCGGCCATCCATACTTCTGCTGCCTCCTCCACAATCTTCTTTCCAATGTTGTGGACTCCAGAATCGAGTTCAGCGACTGTGCCAGAACCTTGCGGCCGACTTTGTGCGGTTTGATTTAATTCGGCCCAGAGAGCGTCGAAGCTTTTCATAGAGGAATTTTAGCCGTTGATACTGGCAGCGGTGCGCAATTTATCGACCATCTCCGCCGGAGAATCCGCTTGATAAACAGCACTTCCGGCTACGAAGGTATCAGCTCCGTTTTTGCGGGCGATTTCGATGGTATCTAGCGAGATGCCACCATCGACCTGCAACCAGATATCTTCAAGTTTCATAGAAGAGATGAGCTCTCTAGCCGAGCGCAGCTTAGGCATCATATCGACCATAAATTTCTGGCCCCCGAACCCTGGTTCGACCGTCATAATGAGCAACATATCAATTTCAGGAAGCAAATCTGCTACCGCTTCCAGAGCAGTATTGGGCTTAATGGCTATCGCCGCCCTGGATCCGTGCGACTTAATATCACGCAAAATTTGCTGATGCAGGGTGGTGGCTTCAAAGTGGTAGGTGACACTCAGGCAACCTGCTTGCGCGAACTTCGGCGCCATTACATCGGGATTGGCAACCATCAGGTGGGCGTCCACTTTCAGTGGTGAGCGTTCGATCAAATCTTCGGCAACATCAAATGCGTAGGTTGAATTCGGGACAAAGACTCCATCCATAATATCTAGATGAAGAAAATCAGCGGAATCTTTGATTTTATCGATTTCACCCAGCAAATCATTTTGATTGGCGTTGAGCACTGATGGGGATATTCGAATAGCGCTCATAGCCTTAGCGTAACGAATTTACTTCTCTTTTTGAAGCAAGGCCATAAACATTGAATCGGTACCGGTTCTATGAGTCCACAATTGAATGGTTCCATCAGTTTTTACGCCGCCACTTGCAAATTTCTCTAGCGGAGTCGCATCGAGAATATTCATATCCTTATGGCGATGGGTAAAGTCGAGAACTTGACCTAAGGTCTCTGCGATATGTGGTGAACATGTTGCGTAGGCAAGAATGCCGCCTGGCTCTAATAGTTCGTAAGCTCCATCAAGTAGCTCTCGTTGTAGAGTTACCAGATTCTTTAAATCCTCCAGCGAACGCCGCCATCGTGCTTCCGGTCTGCGTCGCAGTGCGCCAAGTCCAGTACAAGGAGCATCAAGCAGGATTCGTGAGTATTGCTTTCCGAAGGCAAGGAAATCTCGGCCGTCAAGATTGGAAATTTTCGCCTTTGGCACCACTCGAGCTACCAGATCGACTCGATGGCTTTGAATTTCATTAGCCTGAAAAGAGTCACTAGGCCTGGTGGTTTCAATGAGATTGTAGAGAAGCGAAGCCTTACCACCTGGACCAGCACAGAGATCAAGCCAACTGAGATGAGACTGCTCATCCAACGTATATGTATTGAAAAAGGTTTCGGTGATCATTTGTGAGCCGAGGTCCTGCACTCCAGCTCTTCGTTCCTTGATGGCCGGGTATTCATCTGGTGTAACCCAACTCTCTACCGCGAAGGATGAGAGCTCCAACTTTTCTCCACCGGTTTCCAGCAACTCATCGGGAGTTGATTTTCCTGGCCACGCAACTAGGTGCGGTTTGGCAGGTGTGTTATTTGCAACGAGGAGATCTTCTACCTGCGACCAATCTTTGAGTTGGTCATAGAACGCCTTAATTATCCACTCGGGATGCGAGTAAGACGCTGAGAAATTCTGAGCGTTCTGTTCAATTACTTGCTGATCTAACCGTGAGAAGAGTTCTGGTTCACGTGTGATGGCCCGAAGAATTGCGTTAACGTAAGTAGCTTTTGACTCCCCCGCAACATATCGAGCTAACTCTACGGTTGCTGAAACCGCTGCATGATCAGGAGTACGCATGAAATCTAATTGATGCAATCCCAATCGCAAAAGATCTTGAATTTTAGTGTCTAGTTCTCCGAGTGGGCGATCTATCTTCTGTCTAATAATCGCATCGTATCTTCCCTGCATTCGCAAGGTTCCGTATGAAAGTTCTGTTGCAAACGCTCGATCGCGCTGCTCCAATTGGGACTTCTGCAGCAACTCTGGCAGGCGGAGATTTGCGTAAGCTCCTTCTCGGTTCACCATAGTAATTAACTCAAAGGCAAGCAGGCGAGCCGAATCTGGCTTTGGCTTCTTAAAGCTAGACGAACTCACTACTGCAAAACCTCATGGGCAGCTAATCGCGCTCCGCGAAGAAAATCAGCGGCACTCATCCGTTTCTTTCCAGCCGGAGTAACTTCACGCACTAATAGAACGCTATCGCTACAGCGAACTAGTGCGCCATCTTGCGTGGCTGCAATTTCGCCGGGCAAGGCCAATTCATTTGAAGCGAGCGATTCCGATAAACCGTGTAGGGCAAATTTTTCGCCTCTGAATTCACTCCAAATTCCAGGTCGATGCTCTAACGCTCTAGCGGTTCGAAGAATTTTATCTGCGCCATCTTTCCAAGAAATTCTTCCCATCTCTTTAGAAATTTTCGGAGCAAGGGAAATGCCGGCGGTAGGTTGTGGAGTTGCGCGAGTTTTGCCAATTACCTGCAAGAGTTCAAGAATTGCAATAGCACCTCGCTCTCCCAACTTACTCAGGAGGGTCTCAGTCGTATCATCTGGAAAAATATCCAGCTCCTCTTGAATGTAAAAAGGTCCAGTATCCATCCCTTTGTCGAGCTTGAAGATCGTGAACCCAGTCCGTGAGTCGCCATTGAGCAGGGCCCATTGAACAGGCGCCGCTCCGCGATAAGCAGGCAGTAACGAGAAATGAAGATTTATCCAGCCAAATCGTGGTCCATGCAAGAGCTCAACCGGAATCAACCGTCCATAAGCAACAGTGATCACTATTTGAGGTTGAACTTCCAGTAGATGTCGATTGAGTTCTGATGTATCAGCAGGTTTGCTGACGCTCAATCCATTTTCCTGCGCCCAGGAAGCTAATTCGTTTGGCACTACCTTCTGTCCACGCCCAGTGCTCTTATCCGGATTGGTGATGATTGAAGCCAGAGTGTGTTCTGACCCTAGTACAGCTTGAATTACCGGAAGCGAGACTAATGAGGAAGATGCAATGGAAATATGCACTGACTAGAGACCTAATCCAAAAGTGGAATGAGGACTCACCTTAATTGTCGGGGTGCTACCTAATTGGGAAGCAAGCCCAAACCATTCACTCTCGCGGATCTCCTTCATGGCTCGCTTGCGCTCCTCTGGAGATAGGCGATCGATAAAGAGAATTCCATCCAGGTGATCTGTTTCGTGTTGTAGGCAACGGGCAAGCAATTCAGTACCTTCAATGGTGATTGGCTCACCATGCATATTGAAACCCTTTGCTACTGCCCTAAATGCTCGTGGAGTTTCGTAACTCATCCCAGGGAAACTCAGGCACCCCTCTTCACCATCTTGAAGATCATCACTTAAATCTAGCGTTGGGTTGATGAGATGTCCTTCACTCTCATCACAATCCCATACAAATACTCGAAGCGGTACACCTATCTGAGGGGCAGCGAGTCCTGCTCCTGGGGCGTCGTGCATCGTCTCTGTAAGGTCGGCTACAAGTGTGCGAATCTCCTTGTCAAAGTGGAGAACTGGCTGTGCCGGTGAAGCTAGAACTGGGTCACCGAAAAGGCGAATATCTTGAACTGACACGGCACTATTCTAGCGGGTTTAACTCACCTAGATTTCATAAGGGTCAAGTTCAATATCTATCGGGCTTTGACTGCCCAATCCACTGAGACTTCGAACTCGCCGCAAATCGTAGAAAAACTGGGAGCAGGCTTGCGAACTCTCAATCGGTGAGCGAAGAATCAATTTAGATTTGCCATCTTCGATTTTCAATAAACTTGCGGCAGTGAAGAGTGGATGCCCCGAAAGCGAGCTCTGAATAGACTCGATCTCCTGACTGGCACCTGTAATTGTCGCAATACGAAAATACGGTGGCAATTGTGCGGCTCTATGTTCCGTAAGCTCCAGTCCTACCTGCGGGTACACGCTCCATTTTAAAAGGCTTTGCGCGGCCGGATGGTCAATCGGCAGTGAGATGAAAGCAGTGCCCAAATCACTCTTCATGGCCAGGGCGGTAAACCAAGAACGCCTGGCTTGTTCATCGGCATGCATACCCACACGATTAAATAATTGTTCGCCATCGAGCAGGATGACCGAGGAATACTCCCCTATAGGTTCGCAGCCATTTGTCGATATGACCAAATGAATTCCTTCAGGCAAAGAATCTATACGTCGCTTCGAAGAGCTGGTGAGGATTGAAACTCCCGGAAATGCCTTGGCGAACTCTAAGGCGACTCGTTCGCTTCCTTTACCAAAGGCTCGAATCTCACGAGAGTTGCAGTAACTGCAGCTCCAATCAATTACAGTCTTGGAGCAGAGCCAACACGTTGGGATATTTCGATTGTTGAGAAAGAGCCTGCCGCCGCAGTCGCAGATCGCTCGATTTCGACATTTCTGGCACGCGAAAGCATCTACATATCCCGATCTTGCAGTAGTAACAAGAACGGAACCGGTGCTTAAACCCTTTCGGATTAATGTTTGATAGCTCTCTCGACCATCTTGAAAATGCAGACCAGAGATTGACTTAGCAGCTGGCGTCACAGTCAGCCAACGCTCCTCCACCAAGCGGGCTGTCTCTAAAGTTGGCGTATATGAGAGGAAGTGAATATTGCATATTTCCGCGCGCAAGAGCATCAGATCTCGAGTGTTCCACTTTGGATAGTGCTTGTTATAAAGGGATTCCTCGCCATCACTATACAAAATGATGGAAGAGCCAGGAGAAAGTGGAGTAAATATCGCGGAACGAGTTCCCACAATTATTCGAGGGCTCTGAAAGAGTGCTTTAAGGTGGTTTCGATACCTCTCACTTCTTGGCAGGGCTGAGGTGAGAACCAATGGCTCATCAATATCAGCGACCCTGGCAAGCAGAAGGAAGGATTCAACGTCCTTTTCATCAGGAACGATAACAAGTATCTGCGGTGAGGCTACTGACTCTTTAACTAGATCCAGAAGTGCTGTCGCCGCAAGCTTCCCCGGAGGAATTAAATGTAATTTGTGTGTGAGCTTGGCATGATTGCCGATAGATACCGGTAATTGTGCATTTTGAAAGAGAACTTCAACCTTGGGCGCTCTTGGAGGAATCGCTAGATGAAGAATTTCATAGAATGGCACAGCACAACGATCAGCTACCGACTTATAAAATGGAAAAAGTTCTGGATTTATTATGGGCACGAGTGAAGTTATTGATGAGATGAACTTGAGCTCTGCGCTCTCGCTGGTTTCAATCCGGTCGGTGATAATGCCTGGCAGCTCTCGTCCGCCAAAGGGAACGAGCACGGCAAAACCAGGTTGAGCTTGGCTCTCCCATTCAACAGGAACCAGATAATCAAAGGGGCGATCCAGGTGAAACACACCTGTATCTACTTGGACCTTAGCTACCGGCAAATGCGTAGCGGCAATTTTGCTACCGCTTCCCGCCTTAACTGCTTTAAGTCGTAACTTCTTTACTTCAGCCATAGCAACGACCTATGGGAAGGATCATTTATCCCTTTACGGCTGATTGGAGCGCTGCTGCTCTATCGGTCTTCTCCCATGAGAAATCTGGAAGCTCGCGTCCGAAGTGTCCATAGCTCGCGGTCTTTGAGTAAATCGGGCGTAGCAAATTAAGATCTCGGATAATTGCCGCTGGACGTAGATCAAAGACGCTATTGATAGCGCCAATAATCTGATCTACCGGAACTTTTTCGGTTCCAAATGTCTCAACAAATAGTCCAACTGGTTGAGCTTTACCAATTGCATAAGCCACTTGAACCTCGCAACGAGAAGCAAGTTTTGCGGCAATTACATTTTTGGCGATCCAGCGCATTGCATAGGCCGCGGAACGGTCTACCTTGGATGGATCTTTGCCAGAGAAAGCTCCGCCACCGTGGCGCGCCATGCCGCCGTAGGTATCTACGATGATCTTGCGACCGGTTAGGCCGGCATCACCCATCGGACCACCAATTACAAAGCGACCAGTTGGGTTGATGAGAATACGAACATCACTTGTAGCAATCTTCAAATCCTTGATTATCGGATCAATAACTAGGCGCTTTAGATCAGGAGCAAGAGTCTTCTCGAGGTCAACATGAGGGGCATGCTGAGTTGAAATCACCACTGTATTGAGGGCGACTGCTTGGTCACCGTTGTATTCGATAGTGACTTGAGTCTTGCCATCTGGGCGAAGGTATTCAACTGATCCATTCTTGCGAACTTCCGACAATCGTAAAGAGAGCTGGTGGGCAAGATGGATTGGGAGTGGCATGAGTTCTGGTGTGTCATCACAGGCATAGCCGAACATCAAGCCTTGATCGCCAGCTCCTTGAAGGTCGAGTGGATCGGCTGATGATGAGACGCGCTTTTCAAATGCACTGTCTACACCTTGCGCAATATCTTGAGACTGTGAGCCAATAGAGACGCTAATTCCACATGAGTTGCCATCAAAACCCTTTTCAGAATTGTCATATCCAATTCCCACAACTGTGTCACGCACAATGTTCATTACATCTGCATATGCATCTGTGGTTACCTCACCAGCTACGTGCACCTGACCGGTGGTGATGAGGGTCTCGACTGCAACGCGGCTCTTTGAATCCTGGCGAAGTAGATCATCCAGAATCGCATCTGAGATCTGGTCAGCCATCTTATCTGGATGGCCTTCGGTCACGGACTCGGAGGTAAATAGGCGCTTAGTCATTGGCCAAACTTAACTTATCCAACGCGTAATCTAAAAGCAGTGCGGCTAGCGTGTCCTTAGAAACGTTGGAAACCTCTTGATTATGGCCATTTTTGCCGATGAGGAGTCCAGATGTGTGTGTACTTCCAAAAATTGCACCAGCGCTCACATCATTAAAGTAGATCGCATCAATTCTTTTAGCTTCTAACTTGGCCCGTGCTAGTTCAATTCCCTCGCTGCCAGTTTGCGCCGCAAAACCAATAATTACTTGGTCTTGCCTACGATTTGCAGATAGTTGCGCCAAAATATCTGGATTAGCCACTAGTTCAATTGCAGAGAATTCGCTCTTGCTCAGTTTGTGCTCGTAGCTCTTAGCTGGCCGAAAATCTGCTACCGCGGCGCTCATGATTAAGATATCTGAATCTGAAAATTTGCTCGCCAATGCAGTAAGCATTTGCTCGGCGCTGGATACACGTATTACATCTACACCTTCAATATCCGGCTCCATAGAATTGGCCGCCACTAAAGTTACTTGGGCGCCTCGTTTTACCGCCTCTAGCGCAACGGCGAATCCCTGTTTACCCGATGAGGCGTTTGCAATATACCGAACTGCATCAATGGGCTCTCGAGTCCCACCTGCACTTATCAATACTCGCTTTCCTAATAGGTCTGCCTTCGCCGAAAGCGTGCGCTCGAGCTCTTGAATGATGACTGACGTATCTGGGTATCGGCCTTGGCCAACATCATTACCAGTCATTCGACCATACTCTGGTTCAATAACGATGACACCACGTTGGCGAAGCTGCTTTACATTTGCAACTGTTGCCGGGTTCTGCCACATCTCTGGATGCATAGCTGGCACGAGAATGAGCGGCGACTTTGTGGAGATGACGATATTTGACAGCAAGTCATCGCAGATTCCATGCGCAATCTTTGCTAGGAGATTTGCGGTAGTTGGAGCAATAATCACAGCATCGGCCTTCTGAGCCATCGAAATATGAGGAACGCTCTCAACGTTTCGCCAAAGGTCAGATGCAACAGATCTACCGCTTAGCGCCTCCCACGTAGCCGCTCCCACGAAATTAAGACTTGATTGTGTGGGAACAACAGAGAGAAGGTAGCCGCGTTCGGTAAGACGGCGAAGCAGATCAGCAGATTTATATGCGGAAACTCCCCCACCAATACCGAGAACTATCTCTCGGCCATGGGAGATCAAAAGCGATCCTTGAAGTTAAGCGGAAACTTCTGGAGCAACAGGCTCCAAGTTTTCAATGGTCAATAGACCATCGTTAATCTCACGCAGTGCGATAGAAAGTGGCTTCTCGTGAACGTAAGTATCAACAAGTGGACCTACATACTCGAGCAATCCCTCACCGATCTGTGAGTAATATGCATTTATCTGACGTGCACGCTTTGCGGCATAGAGAACCAAACTGTACTTTGAACCAGCGGCCTCGAGCAGTCCATCAATCGGTGGGTTAGTGATGCCATCCATTGGTGTCATATCTGCTCCTTCATAGTTGGTGCTAATTCTTTAAAGACTAGGGTTGTGCGAAGCGCTATGCGCAAGTGCCAAGGATAGCAGTTGTGTGGCAACCTCTTCGACCCTGGAATTGACCAGATTGTGGTCAAACTCGACCGCAGCCGCCATCTCTTCCCGAGCAAGGGCCAGTCGGGCCGCTTGCCGCTCGGACGTATCGGTGCCACGTGAGGTCAATCGGCTTTCCAGCGCCTCCCACGAAGGCGGGGAGATAAACACAAGGAGCGCATCACTTTGGGTCGCTCTAATCTGCCTGGCACCGGCTATCTCAATTTCTAGAAGAACATGCTTACCCAATGAACGCCAATTAGAAACCGGAGTTTTGGGTGTGCCATAACGGTTGCCAGCAAACTCGGCCCACTCCAGAAATTCACCTGCAGCAATCATTTCATCAAATTTTTCATCGCTAACAAAAAAATAATCGACACCATCTCGCTCGTTAATTCGTGGTTCGCGAGTTGTTGCCGAGATACTCACCCAGAAGCTCGGATGATCTCGTAGCAGCGAAGTTATGGTGCTCTTACCAACGCCGCCAGGGCCAGACATAACAACTAGCGCACCTAGTGGCGTTGCAATCTTTGACAAGAGCAGCTCATTTCGTAGTGCGAGCAACTGCCGCTCGCCGAGACCACCAATTCTACGCGATGAAGATATCTCTATTCGCTCCATTATGGCTTGCGCTCGAATTGCACCTACCCCCGGCAGCGCTTCTAGCAATTCAAGAACTTTCATACGCTGGATCGAATTTCGTGAATCGTTGATCACCTGAAAAGCACTCAAGGAGCCCGCGCGAAGCAATTTCTTGACCTCAGCCCGCTCGCGTCTTGCCTCAACCCCGGCTAAGGAGGCAGCTTGCCTTGCCTGACGAGTTAACGCGGGCGGAAGTGGTCTGGGCATAGTGAATAGCTAGAACAATTCGGCATGAATATCTGCCAGAATCGCAGCAGCCGCGCCCTTCACCGCTTGAGCCGAGACGCTCCACTGACCGGTAATAGGACGACCGATGACAAGGTAATCAGCACCCGCTTGCATCGCCTCAACCGGTGTCATAACTCGTTGCTGGTCCCCTTTATCACTTCCAGCTGGCCTCACTCCTGGCGTAATGAGAATTTGCTTCGCACCCACTGCAGCTCTGATGGCGGCGACTTCAAAAGGTGAAGAGACGATACTTCTGGCGCCAGCTTCTGCCGCCAATTGTGCGAGTTGAATAGCGGCGGTAAGTGGTTCTTTCGAAAAACCGATTTCTGCTACTTCAGGAGCTGAAAGCGAAGTCAAGATGGTTACTCCGGTGATGGAGATTTCCTCCGAAACCGCGCTCGCTGCGCTTACCATCGCTCTGCCGCCACCTGCGTGAACTGTCAAGAACTTAGGTTTAATATCCAGAACGGATCGAACTGCCCCTGCCACAGTATTTGGAATATCGTGAAGCTTTAAATCTAGGAATAATTCGAAATCTGCCTCTTTGCGAAGTGCAGCAATTCCCTCACGTCCGTGCTTAAGAAAAAATTCAAGTCCTACCTTGTACACATCGATTGATTCTCGCGTGTTTACAATCCACTGGCGAGCTGTATCGAGATCTTGAGTATCGAGGGCAAGAATTATGGGGCGCTTATTCATTGCACTGGTTCCTCTCTATGAGCGTACCCACTCGCCTCTTTGAGCGAATAAAAACCTTTAGATTTAAGTAATTCTTCAAGCTCAAACTTAACCTGCATAGTAGCCAGCGGATTTCCAAAGTTTGCCGTACCGACTGATACCGCATTTGCTCCCGCAAGAATCAGTTCAAAGGCATCTCGACCGCTAGCAACTCCTCCCATACCTAAAATACTGACGTGAGGTAGGCGGGCACGTACTTGATAGATGGCTCGTACTGCTACCGGTCTTATGGCTGGTCCTGAGAGTCCGCCGGTTTTCCCGGCTAACTTTGGTCGCATCGAATTTGTATCAATAACCATCCCCAGAACGGTATTGATTAACGCAACTCCATCGGCTCCGGCCGAAACGACTTCGGCAGCGATGTGTGCAATATCAGTAACATCTGGTGAGAGTTTTGCGATGATGGGAAGCTCTCCACCAATGTTTCGGCGCACAGCTTCTACAGCAGCTCGAGCCGTAACTGGATCGCAAGCAAAAACTTGGCCCCGATTTTCGACATTCGGGCATGAAATATTTACCTCTAATGCACTAATTCCGGGAACGGCACGTAGACGTCTAGCCAGAATCGCGTAATCCTCCACACTTTCACCGGCAATGCTCACAACGATTGTCGCGCCTTGTTCCACCAGCCAAGGAATATCATTTTCAAGGAAAATATCTATACCGGGGCCCTGCAAACCAATGGAATTAAGCATGCCGCTTGGAGTTTCAGCCATTCGGGGCGTAGCGCGACCAGATCGAGGTTTGAGCATAATTGATTTGGTAACAACAGCCCCAAGATCTTCCAAGGCAAAAAATTGCGATAGTTCCTTGCCAGACCCTGCGCAACCGCTCGCAGTAAAAATCGGGTTATTAAAGTGAGCAGAACCTAAATTGGTAGTGAAATCGAACTCGCTCATTTGCCCCACGTACCTTCAGGAATGGCTCGCTTGCTATCCCAAATGACATCTTCACCATTCATGACCGGCCCATCGATACAAGAACGAAGCATTCGAATTTGGCCATCTGCTCCTCGAACGGGCAATACACAGGTCATGCAGACGCCAATTCCGCAGGCCATAGATTCTTCTACCGCAGCTTGGTGCATTATTCCTTTGGAAGATGCGATTTCAGTGATGGCCTCTAACATCGCCATCGGCCCACATGAATAGACGATATCAATTGACTGAGCATCGATAATTTCTGGTAACACGTCACTAACTTTTCCTTGAACTCCAGCGGTTCCATCGTCGGTAGTGATGGTCAATGCGCTTACTGATCGCTTTCCCTCCAATGGTGCGTAGATCTTCATCGCGGTACTTGCCCCAAGCACCATATCTACTCGACAACCACGCGCCTTTAAAACCTCGGATAAACCAAAGAGCGGCGCGCTTCCATATCCGCCACCAACTAAGAGCGCACGAACCGGCTCGGTGGGAATTCCAAAGGCAGTTCCTAGAGGCCCGATGATATTTAATCTCTCGCCAACGTTTCGAGCGGCAACCCATGAACTACCCTGCCCGTGTGGGGCAACGACGAGCTCAATTTGTCCTGCGCCATTTCCTAAATCAACACTTCGGTAAATAGCGAAAGCTCGACGAAGGACCATATTTGAATTTGCGCCGCCAACACTAATGGCCACGAAGTTTCCTGGACGTACATACGCTGCCATCTCTCCGACGCTGAGAGCGATATGGTGATAAGCCCCAGCCTTCCGGTTACTGGTTATCTCTGCTTCAATATTTCTGGCAAATCGATTGATACTACTCATGTATCGATAACCACTCTTGAATAGATCGAATACTAAATGGCTTGCCATTGAGTTGAGTTATTCCGGCGACCGCTGCTTTAAAGCCAGCAATAGTCGTTATGCACGGCACGGATCTGGCTACGGCAGCAGTTCTAATCATCCAACCATCCTGCTTTGATCCCCGACCGAGCGGTGTATTGATAATCAAATCTATCTCGCCTGAATTAATTAAATCCACGCAGGTAGAAATTCCGTCACTTGAGCCTTCGGAATGTTTACGCACTAAACGCGAGGTAACGCCATGCCCTTCTAAGAAAGTATGCGTGCCTTGTGTGGTGACTAGTTCAAAGCCAAGATCTACCAACGCTCGTGCACTCTCGATTGAATCTGGCTTATCTCTTTCGGATAGAGATAGAAAAATTCTTCCAGCATGCGGTAGGGCGCCGAAGGCTGCACTTTGACTCTTGGCATACGCCTCTCCAAAAGTAGGCGCTATTCCCATGACTTCACCAGTTGAGCGCATTTCTGGTCCAAGTACGGAGTCCACACCCGAACCATCTGGTCGGCGGAAGCGATTAAATGGAAGTACCGCTTCTTTAACTGAGACACCTCGGGCGATGCCATCGCCAACGACCGGAAGCACGCCTTGCGTACGAAGATCGGCGATGCTTTGTCCTGTTGCCATAAGGGCAGCCGCCTTAGCCAGCGCAGTGCCAGTGGCTTTACTTACGAATGGGACGGTTCGAGAAGCTCTCGGGTTGGCTTCAATAACATAGAGTTTTTCAGCAATAGTGGCATTTGCGGTGACTGCAAATTGAATATTTATCAGACCACGAACTCCTACGCCACGTGCAATCTTCAACGTAGCATCTCTTACCTGTTCCTCCATTGATGTGGAGAGTGAGTAGCTGGGAAGGACACAAGCACTATCGCCAGAGTGAATTCCAGCTTCTTCAATATGTTCCATGAGACCGGCTAAATAGAGTTCTTCTCCATCAAAGAGCGCATCCACATCAATCTCAATCGCATCATCTAGGAAGCGATCAATCAGAACTGGATGATTCGGAGTTATCTCAGTCGCCTTTGCGATAAAGCCTTCGAGGGATTGATCGTCATAGACAATCTCCATGCCACGTCCACCAAGTACAAACGAGGGGCGAACTAGGACCGGGTAACCAATTCGATGAGCGATTGTGAGCGCCTCTTGGTAGGAATTAGCCATTCCAAATTCAGGAGCTAATAGCGAGTTGATACGTAGAATTTCACCGAATTGGCCTCGATCTTCTGCCATATCAATAGCATCCGGACTTGTTCCTAATATTGTGACTCCAGCCTCCATCAGACCGCGTGCCAAACCAAGTGGAGTCTGGCCACCAAGCTGCGCAACGACTCCGAGAATAGGTCCGGCTTGCGCTTCGGCGTGGATTACTTCTAATACATCTTCCAAAGTTAGCGGCTCAAAATACAAACGATCGGAGGTGTCGTAATCTGTAGAAACTGTCTCCGGGTTGCAATTGATCATGATGGTTTCATAACCAGCCGCTCGAAGAGCAAATGAGGCGTGGACGCAGGAGTAATCGAATTCAACTCCTTGGCCAATTCGGTTTGGACCACTTCCTAAAATAATAATGGCTGGCTTGGTCCGAGGTTCAATCTCGCTCTCGAGGTCATAGCTCGAGTAATGATAAGGCGTATACGCCTCGAACTCGGCAGCACAAGTATCCACGGTTTTATAGACTGGCCGAATCTCCATTCGATGTCTGGTTGCAGTTATATCACTAACCGGCTTATTCAGTAACTCTGCGATTTGATGATCAGAGAAACCATTACGTTTTGCTTCAAGGAGAAGCTCCGCGGTTAGCTCGCCACTTTCATGAATTGCCCTAGCAATCTCATTGATGATCTCTATCTGAGCTAGGAACCATGGATCAATTTTGGTGGCATCAAATACTTCGGCAATCGTGGCACCGAGGAAGAGCGCTTGCTGAACCTCTTGCAACCTAAACTCGGTCGGAATACGCGCAGATAGGAGAAGTTCTTCTTTGCTCCAGCGAAGATTAGACCAGCTAAAACTCGTTCCCTTCTTCTCTACCGAACGAAGGGCTTTTTGCAGTGCTTCCGGGAAGCTGCGGCCAATGGCCATCGCCTCGCCGACACTCTTCATGGTGGTAGTGAGCCTCGTGTCAGCTTCTGGGAATTTTTCAAAGGCAAAGCGTGGAACTTTTACGACGATGTAATCAAGTGTTGGTTCAAATGATGCTGGAGTTGATCTCGTTATGTCGTTGTGGATCTCATCCAAGGAATATCCAATAGCCAACTTCGTGGCTATTTTTGCAATCGGAAAGCCAGTGGCTTTAGATGCTAGAGCGGAAGAACGCGAGACGCGCGGGTTCATCTCGATCACAATGATTCGGCCATTGTTGGGATTTACAGCAAATTGAATATTACAACCACCAGTCGCAACACCAACTTCACGAATAATTTCGATGGAGAGGTCACGCAATCTTTGAAATTCAACATCGGTCAGAGTCAGCGCTGGGGCTACGGTTATCGAATCACCGGTGTGAACTCCCATGGGATCGATATTTTCGATACTACAGACAATCACCACATTGTCTTTGTGATCGCGCATTACTTCTAATTCATATTCTTTCCAGCCAATAATCGACTCTTCTAGGAGAACCTCGGTTGTTGGGCTATGGCGAAGACCAGCGCCAGCGATAAGTTCGAGTTCTGCCTGATCATGAGCAATTCCAGAGCCCAGGCCACCCATTGTGAAGGAAGGGCGAACCACAACTGGATACTTCAACTCTTCTACTGCGGCTAAGCACTCTTGCATGGAGTGGCAAATAACCGATTTTGCCGACTCTCCCCCAACCTTCTCAACGATGGTTTTAAAGACTTCCCGATCTTCACCACGTTTGATCGCGGGGATATCGGCGCCGATTAACTTAACGCCTAGGCGCTCTAAACTTCCTCGCTCAAAGAGTTGCATCGCAGCATTTAGTGCGGTTTGGCCGCCAAGCGTTGCCAAAATTGCATCTGGCTTCTCTTTTAGGATGATGCTCTCAATAACCTCCGGTGTAATTGGCTCGATATAGGTAGCATCAGCGAATTCCGGATCGGTCATAATCGTGGCTGGGTTTGAATTAATTAAAATAACTCGAATGCCTTCAGCGCGAAGCACACGACAGGCTTGAGTACCTGAATAATCGAATTCACAAGCTTGCCCAATAACAATCGGTCCACTACCAATTACTAGAACGCTCTTGATTGAAGTATCTCTAGGCATTGGATTTCTCGCGATCCATTAGCGCAATAAATTGATCGAAGAGATAGTTAGCATCGTGTGGGCCGGCAGCCGCTTCTGGGTGATACTGGACCGAGAATGCCGGAGTCTCTAATAATTCCAGACCCTCAACAACACCATCGTTAAGTCCGATATGACTTACAAAGCCAGCGCCGTAAACCGTTGTGAAGTTTCCTTCAACAGGAGCAGCAACCGCAAATCCATGATTGTGGGCAGTAATTTCTACTTGCCCAGTTCGCAGATTCTTTACCGGCTGGTTGATGCCACGGTGGCCGAATGGAAGTTTGTAGGTCTCAAATCCGAGCGCGCGTCCAATTATTTGATGACCAAAACAGATTCCAAACAATGGAATCTTCTCGGCTAAGAAGTGTCTCACTGTTGCAATGATCTCGGTCATTGCTGCTGGATCACCAGGGCCATTTGAGAGAAAGACTCCATCTGGCTTGATTGCCTCAATATCGGAAATTGTGGCGCTCATAGGAAGGACATGCACCTCAATGCCTCGGGCCGCCATCTCACGTGGCGTAGCCGCCTTAATGCCGAGGTCGATTGCTGCAACTCGAAATTTGGTATCGATTCCCGGTGGCGGAGTGACGATATATGGAGATTGAGTACTGACATCTGATGCCAAGAAGGCTCCCGACATTTGGGGAGATTTGCGAACTCGAATAACCATCTCTTCTCGAGAGAGTTCGCTCCCAGAAAATAGGCCTACTCGCATTGCACCGCGATCGCGGAGATGTCTAGTTATGGCGCGGGTATCTACGCCCTTTATGCCAATAACGCCGGCATCAATCAGTGAATCTTCTAATGATTTCTCGGAGCGCCAGTTCGACACTCGCGGAGAAGGGTTTCTTACGACAAAACCGGATACCCAAATCTGCTTTGACTCTTCATCCTCATGATTCATTCCAGTATTTCCGATATGAGGAGCTGTCATTATTACAACTTGCTTGTGATACGAAGGGTCGGTCAGCGTCTCTTGATAGCCGGTCATTCCGGTACTAAAGACAGCTTCGCCAAAAGTTTCGCCTTGTGCCGCCCAGCTTTCACCTTCAAAGATTGCGCCATCATCGAGCACCAAGAAAGCCTTGCTCATTAGGCGACTCCCCCCGCTGACTGATGCACCAATCGACCATTAAAAAATGTGTGAGTCACGACCGCGGGAAGGGTAAGGCCGTGATACGGAGTATTTCTACTCTTGGAGGACATCTTATTGCGGTCGACGGTGAGAACGGCCTTTGGATCGATCAAAATGAGATTAGCGAAGCTGCCGGCTGCAATAGCCTGGCCGTGACGCTCGTATCCAGCGATTTTGGCAGGATTTTTCGACATAACTTCCTCAACTCCGGACCACGTTAAGAGTCCGTTATTCACCATCGACTCAACCACCACTGAGAGGGCAGTCTCAAGCCCCAACATGCCAAAAGCAGCCGCCTGCCATTCGCACTCTTTATCCTCACTTGGATGTGGAGCATGGTCTGTTGCGACGACATCAATCGTCCCATCGGCAAGTCCGGCTCGAAGTGCTAGAACATCAGCCTGCGTACGAAGTGGCGGATTAACTTTGTAAACGGCGTCATAGCCCGAAGCTAAGTTGTCGGTAAGCAACAGGTGGTGCGGCGTAACTTCAGCCGTAACTTTAATACCGCGCGCTTTCGCCCAACGAACAAGTTCTACTCCGCCGGCGGTGGTGAGATGGCAGATATGGAGTCGACTATCAACATGCTCTGCCAAGAGAATATCTCTGGCGATAATTGCCTCTTCCGCGATCGCTGGCCAACCTTTCAAGCCGAGCTTGCTGGAAATCTCGCCCTCATTCATTTGTGCATCAACGGTGAGGGTTGGCTCTTGTGCATGCTGGGCGATAATGCCGCCGAAGCTCTTTACATACTCCAGTGCTCGTCGCATAACAAGTGCATTTGAAACACATTTCCCATCATCGCTGAAAATTCTCACCTTAGCCACAGAGTTCGCCATCGCACCAAGTTCAGCCAGGTGCTCGCCAGCCAATCCTTGAGTAACCGCACCGATGGGAAAGACATCACATAGACCAGCAGCTTGCCCCAACCGATAAACCTGTTCAACCACTCCAGCTGTATCAGCTACAGGCGAAGTATTGGCCATCGCTGAAACGGCGGTATAGCCACCCTTAACTGCGGCCAAACTTCCAGAAGCAACAGTTTCAGAGTCCTCACGTCCAGGTTCGCGAAGGTGAGTATGTAGGTCTACTAATCCAGATAAGGCGCGCAGCCCTGCTGCATCTATCACATAAGCAGAATCATCAACGATTTCTGGTGCGACCTTTGAGACTAATTCGCCCTCAATCAGAATATCAACAACTTCATCAGTTGCGAGTTGAGCGCCCTTAATGAGGAATTTTGTGATTGTCATAGCGTGCTCGCTCCCGCTAGAAGTTGATAGAGAACTGCCATACGAACCAGGACGCCATTTGTTACCTGTGCCAGTACTACCGATTTGAGTGAATCAGCGCTGTCGGCCGAAATTTCAAGGCCTCTATTCATTGGACCCGGATGCATCACAATACCTTTCGCCTTTATTCGAGAAAGTCGTGAACCATCTAGTCCGTAAGATCTGGAATATTCTCTTGCGGATGGAAAGAAGAGTTCGCTCATCCGCTCGGATTGGATTCGAAGCATCATCACTACATCTAATTCTGAGATAACTGCATCAAAATCATAGGAGATTTCCACTCCCCAACTTTCTACTCCAACTGGAAGTAAGGTGGGTGGAGCAATTAATACCACTCGCGCGCCAAGTTTTGTCAGAAGCAGGACATTGCTTCGTGCAACGCGAGAGTGAAGAATATCCCCCACAATTCCAACTGTAAGACCTGAGAAATTGAAATCCGAAATTCCAAAGCTTTCGCCGATGGTGAATGAGTCCAAAAGCGCTTGAGTTGGATGTTCGTGAGTGCCATCGCCCGCGTTAATTACGCTGGCTGAAATCCATCCTGAATCGGCGAGGCGTTGGGCTGCGCCACTCGCTCCGTGGCGGATAACAACAGCATCAGCCCCCATCGCTTGAAGTGTTTGAGCGGTATCTTTCAGACTCTCGCCTTTGCTCACACTTGAACCCTTGGCGGAGAAATTGATGACATCTGCCGATAAACGCTTGGCAGCTGACTCAAAACTTATTCGAGTTCTGGTGGAGTCTTCAAAAAATAGATTTACCACTGCTCGACCACGAAGTGTCGGGAGCTTCTTATGCCCTCCCTCGGAGATAGTTCCTAGTTCGCGCGCAGTAGATAATAAGGAAACCGCTTCGGCTTGACTCATATCGCTAATACTCAGGAGATGATTCATTGTGCCGACTCGATATCTACGGCATCATCCTGATCAACTTCATTGAGTAGAACGCTAACTTTCTCATGGGCCGCTGTGGGGATGTTCTTGCCCACAAAATCAGCTCGAATCGGGAGCTCTCTATGACCTCTATCGACTAAGACAGCTAATTGCACGCTCTTTGGTCGACCAATATCACCAAGGGCATCTAGTGCTGCCCGAATCGTTCTGCCCGAATACAAGACATCATCTACGAGCACAACATCCTTACCTTCAATCCCGCTGGCTGGAATGGATGTGGGCAAGATAGGGCGAGGTGGGCGAAGTCGAAGATCATCCCGATGCAGGGTTACATCCAGCGCTCCATGGGGAACGAAACCCTCTATTTTTTCGATGAGGGCGGCTATTCGATCGGAGAGGTATGCGCCTCGAGTAGGAATGCCCAAAATGACCAAATTTGAAATACCTTGATTGCGCTCAATAATTTCATGAGCAATGCGCTTAAGCGCGCGGTCGATATCACCGCTATCTAGAATACGACTCATCATTCTCCTTCTTCGCCTCACGGGACGATGGTTAAAGGATTTCTAACTGCTTGCAGAGCCTATCACGCACTTACGACTGTGGATATCTCCGTGCTCGTGTCCTTTATATAGCTAACCTCGACCCATGACACTTACACCTGAAATTACGATTACACAGATAGCCGCCGCGCTGCGCGCGATTCGAAAAGCAAAGGGCTGGACCCTCAAGGAGGTTGAAGAGCTCTCTGGTGGGGTCTGGAAGGCGGTCGTTATTGGCTCCTACGAGAGGTGCGATCGCTCGTTATCTCTCAACAAGGCTGTCTCATTGGCCCGCTTCTATGAAGTTCCACTAGAGGTCTTACTTGGACTTAATGGGGTTAAGAACTCAAATGAAAGCTCTGCCGCGCATCACAACAATCGGATTTTGATTGATATGCGGGCGGTCTCAGGGATAGCTTTTACAAATGATTTCACCACTCCCGTCAAGCGATTTCTCAACTTTATTGTGAGTAAGCGACGAGATTGGAATGGCGAAATACTTTCACTTCGCGCTGGCGACTTAACAATAATTTCGTTATTGGCTGAACAATCCGAAACTGAAATCGATACTTGGCTGCGAGAGACTGGCCTTTACTTCAACCGTTAAAGCGCTAGCGCGGGTTTGAGAACAATTACGCGACCCAAAACTCCATTTACATAGGAAGCAGAATCCATCGTTGATAACTCGCTCGCTAGTTCGACTGCTTGAGAAGCAGCAATCTGAACATCTATATCGCTCCAGAGAATCTCAAAGAGCGCTATTCGCAAAATATTTCTATCAATGGCGGGCATTCGGTCCATATCCCAGCCCTGCGCATAGGTAGTAATAAATTCATCGATCTTCTCTTTATGGGCAATAACCCCATTAACGAGGAACTTACTAAACTCACCTTCAGAGATATCTTCTGGTGGCCTGCTCTCGAGCAGCTCCAACGCACTTGAACCACGTAGGTCAGCTTCGTAGAGAAAATCCAAGGCTCTTTTGCGAGCCTTACTGCGTGCGCTCACTAGTTGGCGCGGCCGAGATAATCGCCAGTGCGAGTATCTACCAAAATTTTCTCATCTTGCTTGATGAAGAGCGGTACTTGAATTTGGATACCAGTTTCGATCGTAGCGGGCTTCGTGCCGCCAGAAGATCGATCACCTTGGAGACCTGGCTCGGTATAGGTAACCGTCATCTCAACTGATGCAGGTAGTTCAATGTAGAGCGGATTGCCCTCATGAACGGCAACGTTGGCGCTGCAATTTTCTAACATGAAATTGGCTGAATCCCCGACGACCTCTGCTGGAATAGACATTTGATCGTAAGTCTTCTCATCCATGAAAATGAAGGATTCACCATCCTTGTAGAGAAATTGCATATCGCGCTTCTCTAGAATTGCCACATCCACCTTGACGCCAGCATTGAAGGTGCGATCCACAACTTTTCCAGAGAGAACATTCTTAAGCTTGGTGCGAACGAAAGCTGGACCCTTGCCAGGCTTCACATGTTGGAACTCCACAACATTCCAGAGCTGACCCTCAATATCTAAGGTCATACCGTTCTTCAGATCATTTGTGGTTGCCATGATTTATCCAATTCCATGTGAGCTTTATTTACCGACTCCGAAGAATACCCGAAAGGTAGTCGAGCTTTGAAATCGGCTATTTCTTCAGCAAGTCGCGTAGCGCCTCGAGCGCAAGGCGATATGAATTGGGACCAAATCCCGAAATAGTTCCCGTGGCGATCCCGGAGATTACTGATGTATGCCTAAATTCCTCTCGCGCAAGCGGATTGGAAAGGTGCACTTCAATAAGCGGCGCCTTCAATAATTCGGCTGCATCTCGAATGGCATATGAATAATGGGTGAAAGCAGCCGGGTTAATGATTACTGGAATCTTTTTGTCGGCAGCCTCATGTAACCAAGAAATAATCTCTGATTCACTATCACTCTGACGAACATCTGCCGTGAACCCCGCAGCTTGAGCGCTCTCTTCGATGAGTGCCTTCAGTTCGGTAAAATTGAGCTTGCCGTAGATGCTCGAGTCACGTATATCTAAACGGCCAAGATTGGGGCCATTAAGTACTAATACAGTTTGGCTCATTGTGAAATCCTCTCATAGGCACTCTTCATCTCTGATTGCGAAACACGCTCCAGCCAGGTTGGTTCACCCAATTTGGCTAAGCCGATAAATCGAATACCCGAAGCGCGAGCCTTCTTATCATTCGCCATTAGCGCCAGGAGTTCCTCGAAGGCTTCTGGAGCATAGGAAGTAGGTAGACCAAATTTCTTGAGTAAATCTATGTGTAGCTGAACATCTTCATTAGAGAGTGAGGAGAGCAGTGCGGACAAGTGGGCTATGAATGCCAGACCGATAGCGATCGCCTCACCATGTCGCAGCGTATATTTCTCTCGCTTCTCAATTGCATGGCCTAAGGTATGTCCGTAATTGAGTATCTCTCGAAGCTTTCCTTCTTTGAAATCAGCCGAGACTACTCGCGCCTTGACTGTGACAGATCGAAATATCAACTCTTTGGCAATTAGCCGAGCCTGAGCAATACCAGCACAATTGTGGAGCAATTTCAGAATCTCGGTGTCGCTGATAAAACCAGTTTTAATAACTTCTGCCAGCCCCGCTGCGAAATCTCTATCAGATAAAGAATTGAGAAAATTGATATCGATAATCACTTCAGCGGGCGAATGAAAAGCTCCAATGAGATTCTTTCCAGCTGGTGAGTTAATACCCGTCTTTCCACCAACCGAGGCATCAACCATTCCCGCAAGAGAGGTAGGGATGGCAAACCAATCAATCCCGCGAAGCCAGGTAGCAGCGACAAAACCTGCCAAATCGGTAGTAGCTCCCCCACCGATACCCCAGATTGCGTCCGAACGACGTAGCCCTAATTCACCAGCAACTTCCCAGATCTTGCTAGCGATAGTTATATCTTTCTGGGCCTCTCCATCGGGAAGATACATGAGATGAATATTCCCGCCGGCTAGCTCATCTAATCCAATGACAGATTTCAAACTCTCCGGAATTAAAACCAGATTGCGCTCATATTTCTTCACGCGCGTTTGGAAATCACGGCGCCAGTCTTCGGAGAAGTAGACGGAATAGATTCGCTCGGCATTAACTACTATTTCGGAATTACTTCTCATGAGCGCTCACCATCTCGCTTATCTCTTGTGCTACAACAGCCGGCTTTTTATTGTCCGTTGAGAGAGTGAAATCAGCCAACTCTTCATAGATTGGTCGACGCTTCTCCATCAGCGATAGCCATTGCTGTCTAGGATTAACTAAAAGCAGCGGGCGCTCCTTATTAAAACCAACCCGAGGAGCTGCCTGGGAGATTGAGACATCAAGGAAAATAATAGGTGAATTACTATTCCCGAGTAGCTTTTGAGTTGCGGGATCAAGGATCGCGCCACCGCCGAGTGAAAGAACGCCAGAGAGCTCGTTCACTGACTCTGCTACCACCGAGGATTCCAATATTCTAAAGGCGGGCTCACCATCTTCCACGAAAATGTCTGCGATCTTCTTTCCGCTTTTGCTCTCAATAATTGAGTCAGTATCAGCGAAAGAACACTCCCACAATTTCGCCAGCGCCTTCCCAACTGTCGACTTGCCCGAGCCGGGCGGGCCGATCAAAATCGCTTTCAGCACTATTTAATAGCCATTGCTTGGATGTAGTTGGTGAAATTGGCTTTGACTTGAGCGACGCTATCTCCGCCAAACTTCTCCAAAACAGCATCGGCTAAGACGAGTGCGACCATAGCTTCGGCAACAATGCCAGCAGCAGGAACAGCGCAAACGTCGGAACGTTGATTGATCGCCTTCGCGCTCTCTCCAGTTGCAACATCAATTGTGTCCAGCGCCTTGGGGACAGTGGAGATGGGTTTCATGGCAGCCCGAACTCGCAGGACTTCACCATTTGAAATTCCACCCTCTGTGCCACCGGCGCGATCAGTACGTCGGACAATCCTGCCAGCTGTATCCTTCTCAATTTCATCATGAGCCATAGAACCTCTGCGCTTTGCCGAAGCAAATCCATCACCGAGTTCCACGCCTTTAATTGCTTGAATTCCCATGAGCGCGCCAGCCAATTTTGAATCCAGGCGTCGATCCCAATGAGTATGTGAACCTAAACCAACAGGAACTCCAAAGGCGAGAACTTCTACTACTCCGCCTAGAGTGTCTCCGGAAGAGTGCGCATCGTCAATTTCGGCGACAATCTTGAGGCTTGTCTCTGAATCAGC
>CAIUHB010000164.1 GCA_903898855.1 uncultured Actinomycetes bacterium
TGACTTGGATTGTCATCACGATCGCGACCTTCCGAGAGAATCATCGCCATTCCCACAATGACCGAAATTTTCGCTAATTCGGCCGGCTGTAACTGGAAACCACCCGGGAAGGAGATCCAGGAACGAGCACCATTAACCGTGCTACCTAATCCAGGAATCAGAACAACGATAAGTCCCAAGATTCCAGCGCCATAAAGAAATGGCGTGTAGGCCCTAATCAATCGATAATCAATTAGCGTGGTGCCATAAGCGAGGAGTCCACCAATAATGATGTTGAGAATATGGCGCTTCAAGTAGTACTGCGGATCTAGACCTTGCGAAGCAAACCAACTGCGGGTTGCGGCATAAACGAGAACGGTACCGATAACCAACATTGCTGCAACAGAAATGTTGAGCCACTTATCCATGCCCTCAAGGCTCTCGCGGATTTTTCGCCGCTTAAAATTTTCGAGGATGGTCATGGTTTGCTCAGCGTATCCATTTTGGTATTAATTTTCGGTAACGCAGTAGGTATGCCATTGGGGAAAACGCTTCGCTTGGGATCTGCGGCTCCACCTGAGACACCGAAAAGCGCGGAGTAAATATCTTTCACGCCCACCGCTGAAGAGGTTGCACCGAATCCACCTTGGCTTACAACCATCACCACTGCATATTGCGGAGCATCACTTGGGGCATAGGAGGCGTACCAAGAGATATCGTCAAAGGCAGAACCATTGGGGTTCTTACCAACTACTTGGCCGGTTCCGGTCTTGCCGCTTACTGCTACTGGGAAGTTTGCAAATATCGGCGCGCCAGTTCCAATCTGGTTTACCGAGCGGAGCGCTTTGTGCAAGAAATTAATGGTGGAAGCCGTTGCATCGATATGGCCATTTACTACTGGCGTAAATTGCTTCACGACTTTACCGCTTGGCGTAACAATCGCTTTTGCAACCTGAGGTTGATACAAGGTTCCGCCATTTGCAATTGCTGCATAACCAGCCACCATCTGCAGTGGAGTCATCAAAGTATCGCCCTGGCCGATTGAGAAGTTCACCGCATCGCCAGCGCGAATCTTATTTCCGTCGGTGCAATTCTCTTTAGCGATTGCTATGAGGTAAGGAGTGAGGTCTGACTTACGCGCTTTAGTTGGGAAGTTGCAATAGAAATCTTTATTCTGCAGATAGAAACGCTCTTTCCAGGCACGATCGGGAAGTCGGCCGGTAGCTTCACCTGGCAGATCGATTCCAGTCTTTTTCCCAAGGCCAAAGCTGGCAGCTGCCTTAAAGAAGTAATCATGTAAGCCAGATTTAGGAAATAGCCCGCCATCTCGTACCCACTCGTCGTAGGCAATTTGGTACCAGATGGTGTCGCAGGACACTGCGATTGCGGTCTGCATATTAATTTTGCCTTGAGATTTCGCCTCAAAGTTTTTGAAGTATCGGTTACCAATCTTTACTTGTGCTGGGCAGTCATAAGTCGAGTTCATGTTGTAACCCGCTTTAGCTGCTGCAACAACCGAGATTGCTTTAAAGGTTGAGGCGGGAGCAAACATTCCTTGTACCGGGCGTGAAAGCGCAGGCACACCTGTACTTGCGCTATAAAGCGCGGCTGCTTGCGCAGAGGTGAGCCCCTTCTCCCAAATTGTGGGATCGTAAGTAGGCCAGGATGCAATAGCGAGAATCGCTCCGGTCTTTACATTCATCACTACCGCAGCGCCGGAATCTGCGTGATATCCCTGAGCTCTCGAGCGAGCAACCGAGGATGCCAGAGCTTTCTCAGTGGCTGCCTGCAGCTTTGCATTGATATTTGTTACTAAGTTATCGCCCGGAATTGGAGCAGTGTCGCGAGATTGAGAAGTAATGGACTCTTTGCGATTGACGATAACTGTCTTAACCCCTGGAGAGCCGCGCAGATAATCGTTGTATTGATACTCAAGTCCAGCCTTACCAATTACCTCGTTGCGATAATAACTTTGACTGGTATTTGCTAAATCTTGTTCGGTAACTGAACCGACATATCCAAGAACGTGCGAGCCGTTCTCCCCCGCCAAAGAAGGATAGGAACGGATAGGAATGGAAGAGGAATCGATACCTTTAAATTGATCTGCGTTTTCCAGGATTTTTAGAGCCTGTGCTTTGGTTGCGGTTCGAGTGACAGGAATTGGTTGATATCGAGTGCCTCGCCAACATCCAGTCTTATCTCCGACCGTAATTTCGCCACATAATCTGGTGGCTCGATAAACATCGGCAAAGTTCTTGCCGATTAAGGTTGCAACCTTTGTGAGAATGGTCGTGCCCTTATCCGGCAGCAAATCAATCACGCTTCGGTCAACAGTAATTACTAAACCAGGGCGGTCAACTGCCATTGGCACACCAGAGCTATCCACAATTGCGCCACGAACAGCAGGTGTTACGACATCTCGACTTTGAATACTGAGCGCCGCGGTCTTATAGGCGTTGGTATTTGCGATTTGTAGGTAGAAGAGCCGGCCGAGGAGTGCGAGTAGCAAGGAGCTGACCAGAATTTGGATAAAGATTAGATTGAGCCTAGAGCGCTGATTCATTGGCGCTCCCGCGAAGTCAGTGTGGTGGCACGAAGTTTTGTGAGCCCCGGCAAAACTAGCGGTGAAAAGAGAAATGTCCAGACGGTATTGCCGAGTACCACGATGATGTTGTGGCCAACAGTTCCATTATCTTCACCGAGCATAGAACCGGCAATCAAAGCGATGATGAGGGCTAGCCCACTTACTAGCGCTACGAAAAGTACGAAGGCGCCGGGCCTGGTTGTGAAATCTCCGATGCTCTCGCGATTGGTAGCGATGATGTAACCGATGATGGTCATCACTAACGCCCATTGACCGAAAGGCGAGTTTGAGCTCGGCGAAAGGTCGAGAATCAGGCCACCAATAAAACCAATAACTACCGATCCAGATCTATCCTCAAGTGCCATTAGTCCAATAAGTACAGTGAGAAAGAGCGAGAAGCCGGTTACGGGAAAATTAATACGCGCGATTCCCGCCTCTTGAATTGCGAAAATAACTAAGAGAAATGCGGAGAGCAGAGTGATGCGAGGCAGACTCACTTATTTACCTTTTTTGCTCGCTGATAGAGTTGGGGTTGGTGATGCAACGCGAGCAACTGTTGTGGAATCAGGTTTAGCAGTTACATAAACTGTCACTGTTGGTTCAGGGGTAGGAACGAGCGCGTTGCGCGGGTCATGTCCGGCGCCTTTAGTAATTACAGCTACAACGCCAATTGATCCAAGGTTTTCAAAACCAGCGACATCGGCCTCTTGTGTAAGCGAGCCGGAAGAGTTATTTACTGAATTGAGTTTTCCAACTGGAACACCGGGAACGAAAGGCTTATTGCCATCGCTGCCTAGCGTCACAAGCACATCGCCCTTTTGAATATCACCAGCAGGATCGAGAAGCTGGAGCAGATAATGGCCATTGCCTTGTCCGGAGACTACGCCGACGCTATTTGAACGAGCGACTCGTACGCCCACACGGAAAGTTGGGTCGGACATTAAAAGCACAACCGATGACGTTGCGGTTGTTTGTTTCACAATTCCAATGAGGCCGTAGCTGCCAATAACGGTCATATCTTTGGAGATGCCATCAGAACTTCCGGCATCCAAAGTAATGGTCTGGCTAAATGTTGAGGCCGATCCTTTGCCGATAACTCGCGCGGCAACAACGGTGAATCCACCGTGACCTGCGAGGTTGAGCGCACCACGAAGTTTCTTGAGTTGGCCTTGCACATCAGCGCTGAGAATCAA
>CAIUHB010000165.1 GCA_903898855.1 uncultured Actinomycetes bacterium
GAGAAGCCATAAATGCATCGCGCTACGTCAGAACGCATAACAAGGTTGTAGTTGCCCTTAAACGGCGTCGTGCCATCATGTTCGTAATGTGGAGAAGCGACTTTGTAGTTCAACGACCCGTTAACAAATGCCGGCGGTCCCTGAGAATACGTGGTCGAGTTCGTAGTCACTATGCCTTTAAGTCCAGGCGAATTAGAAAAGCATCTATTTGCGCCATTCATTTCAGTTTGGGTCAACGTGCGCATCGACCACGTGGTGCTCATCGCCTGGGACTTATTTCCTATCAACGGCGCAATATTGGACATAATTTCTAGCGATAAAGGTCCGAAGGCATTTAAATATCGAATCATGTTGACTTGGGCATTACCCGCCAACGACCTGTCTAGCTGGTTGTAATCGGATATTGCGCCCGGACTCCGTGCCAGCCAATAAGCACTATTGCAAGCGTCATCGTTGTTGCACTTCACCCATAAATCTTGAATATTCGAAGGCAGCGAAGCCCATGTTCCTGTTTGATAAACCATAGGAACTGCCGAGGCCTCGGCCGTGACTGAGAGATTGATGCCGCCTCCGGAAGTTTTGGTGATGCTGATTGAAGGATCGACCATACGACCGTGCATCCAACCACTTGGCTCTTTCGAGAGTCTCAGCTGAACATTGAATTTCTGGATCGCTCCAAACGGCTCTTCTGCATAACAGAGTCCTTGTTGGACCGTAGAGAAAAGACATGCGCTCCCGTTAACGTGTGAACAATCAGGATATGTTGGTTTTCCAACTTCTTGAGATGTCGCGCAATAGTCGTAGTAAATACCAGGAATAGATTGACTCCATCCCGCAGAGATACTCTGGTGACCCTTTCCAAAATCTTTAAGGACGACAGGAATGAGGGCGAGCTGCATAAAACTTCCGGATGAGCTCTCGTTTCCAGCGCGATCAACTGATCCTTTAATTCCGGCAAATACTGCATAGTCGTTTCCCGATGCATGTGGGGCACTGGGGATCGACCAAATGCTGGGCATGGACCCTTGTGGTATGCCAGCGACCGGATCAGCGGGGTAGGCATTTATATGATTTTCGACTGTGTATTTCTCGAAAGTAGCCGCGCTCTCATTACCGTTTGAATCGAAGGCACTAACCCGTGAAATGCAATCAGTATCTGTCGGGGCGTTGCACACCTTCAAAATCGAACTGTAACTAAAGTTATTGCTCGAAGCACAAACCGGGTCAGAAGTTGATTTACAGACCACAGAGTTAGGGCTCGAGTAGGCGGTCAAATACGACAATGCCTCCGGCAGCGGTAGTTTGTCAGTGAAAGCAAACGAGTGAACTGTCGGTTCTGAGTAGTTAACGTCAGTCGGAATCCAACTTGTGTCATTGCCCGCATGAGCCGGGAGAGTCAAGCACATCAGACTGACGGCCAAGATAACTAGCAAACTTTTACGTTTCATCAATTTCATTTCTTTGTATATCCCTTTGGGCATGTGGAGCTACTTACTTGCTTCGCAGCAGCACCTTTCACGCAAGTAATAGATTTCGTGGTGGCTCCGGCCTGAGTCAACTTCACCTGAATTCTGGGTGCTGAGAACTCAAAGTTATTTGCACTGAGATGCAGCCAGCCATTGGCTTCTCCGACCACCGTCGTTGCAACTTCGCTCTGACCATTGCTGCCCGTGACCGAAATGGTCGCGCTGACAGGGGCTTTAGAGAATCCGTACAGACAACGGGCGACATCTGATCGGATCACCAGGTTGTAGTTACCTTTAAA
>CAIUHB010000166.1 GCA_903898855.1 uncultured Actinomycetes bacterium
CCTGGGCGGCAATACTGCTTATTGGCAGACCCGTATGACCTCTTCTCCAACCGGGCCAGTGCGTCGCGCGATTATGTATCGATCGGCGAGTGATGATCCAGTCACGGATGTAAATCAAGTGACGGTTCAATTCGGCGATAAGCGCGTGAATACACCCGCCAATTTGATAACAGGTGAAGTAACCGATGGCGTTCACGTCTACGGCGATGTTCGTGCGGTGAAGGTTCCGTCGTGGTTGAAGTTGCCGTCATACGCATCCATTATGGGAATCTCCCCCGATACCGAAGCCGAGTTTGTTCCGAATAACGTGGCCGAGGCTCCCAATGTCCACGTTCTCTTCTCCGGCGTTATGCGCTTCCGCGATCCACAACCGGTACGTCCTGGTGGCCCAAAGATTCCACTGGCGCAAACATCATGGTGGACTACCCCTTCAGGTGCCGCTGTGTTTGATGCGGGTATGACCACGTGGTCCTGTAATTTGATGGAGTCATGTGCATACGCGACCGTTGATTTAGCGTCACGCCAAACCATTGACTCGGTCACGCAACAGGTCTTAACGTTGTGGTCCAAGCCAAAGGTTGGAGCGATCCTTAAGTGAGAAAAATTAGCTATCACTCCCCTCGCGCTCCACATTGGCACATCACCCATGGTGGGGAACAACGGTGGCCGGTCTCTTTCGTCGTAGCAATTGTCATCATTTTGCAATACTTACTTCCGTCTCACTTATCTCTTCGCTTCCAGCCGGAAATCTGCGGAGTTGAGGCGGTTCTCGCAGTCATTCTCTTTGCATTGAATCCAGGGCGAATCCGAGCGCACAAGCGCAGTACCTGGTTCTTGGGTATCGCACTAACAGCTGTTATGACTGGATCGAACATCACCTCGGCGGTCCAACTCGTTCAAGGAGTTATTCATGGCACGGTGAAGAATGCCAATAGCCTGTTGGGCTTTGGTGGCTCCATCTGGCTTACAAATATTGTTGTTTTTAGCCTTTGGTACTGGGAATTCGACCGCGGTGGTCCTGGCGCACGCGCGGAAGCGCTCGATCCCTACCCTGATTTTCTCTTTCCGCAAATGACCTCTACTGAATATGCCCCAGCGAACTGGTCTCCCTCGTTTGTCGATTACCTCTATACCTCTTTTACAAACGCAAGCGCATTTAGCCCAACGGATGTCTTGCCCCTGAGCCGATGGGCAAAGTTTCTTATGATGGTGCAGTCTGCGACGTCATTAGTGACCGTGGGACTAGTCATCGCACGTGCGGTAAATATTCTTAAGTAATCAGAAGTACTTTTTATAGGCCTTGTAGATAGGGGCCTTGATTCGGCGATACTGCAATTTAATTTGGCCGCGAATCGATATTTTCAAAATCTTGTTCTGCGCTGGCTCATCCGGTGTCTTGACGTCGCTGAGCGCAGGCGAGGTTTCATCCAAAGAATCGGCGATGCGCTCGATATTGGTGACCAGCGAAATGCTTCGAACTAGTTGGTCATGATCCACGTGAGATGAATCTTCAATTAATTTATCGGCCAGATTCGCGCCAGCCATCCGAACTTCATCTGCCAAAACGACATCGGATACACCATCGCCCTCGCTCATGTTTTCAGCCTTGGCAGAGATAGCAAAGGA
>CAIUHB010000167.1 GCA_903898855.1 uncultured Actinomycetes bacterium
AAGCCCAAAGAAATCCTTGGCAAGGATAAAGTCGAGGGAATTGTCTTTGAAACTCCAGAAGGCGATAAGACCGTACTTTGTGATTTGGTTATTTCAGCAATTGGATATCACTCACTTTTGATTAATGGAATTACTTTCGAAAATGGACGCATCGCAAATCTCGATGGCCGCGTTCCTGGTACAAATATTTATACTGTTGGTTGGGCAAAGCGTGGACCTTCAGGAGTTATTGGCACCAATAAGAGCGATGCTGCAGATGTTGTAAAAATTCTGGTTGAAGAATTAGGAGCACCTAAGAGCGCTGGAGATATCAAAGATGTCCTCCATCCAGAGCATGCCGTCATTGATCAAGCAGCTTGGAGCCGCATTAACCAGGCCGAAATTGCTGCCGGTGAACCACTAGGAAAACCACGCAAAAAGAGCGTATTTGTGGAGGAATTAGTGCGTTTGGGGCAGGGGATTTGAGCAGGTAAGATTCACTCCTGCACCACAAGCATCACAAATTTAATATTGCGCCTGTAGCTCAACGGATAGAGCATCTGACTACGGATCAGAAGGTTAGGGGTTCGAATCCCTTCAGGCGCACCAACGGCAGATATCTCTCCTAAATGATTCCTCGAATCGGAAAATCGGCGACTATGCGTAGATTACTTTCGATTCTCACTGCGCTTATTTTCATTTCCGGATTTACTATTTTCGGTTCACCATCACAAGCTGCCACGCCACAGCCCACGATAACCACCTGCACAAATCCACAGACCAAAGCACAGTTGGTATTGCACGCAGATCAACCCACTTGCCCCACCTCTACCTTTACCGCTCATTGGCATTTAGCTCAATCAGATAGTGCGGGACGTTCTGATTCAAATTACGCATCGATTACCGTTTGCACCACCAAGGGACCAGAACTCAATTACCAGTTGATTCGAACCAGGTGCCCAAAATATGAAAATACCAATACTTATTTTCGAAACGTAGCCTCACCAGTAACTTCAGAGATTATTAGCGCAACACCGCTTGGTTACGATGGCGCGCTTTTGAAGCTTTCGCCACAGCCAGTTACTGATTCACCTATTGCCTATTACTTGGTTAAGAATCTGACCACCGGTGGAATTTCATCAATTCGTACCAATGGTTCAACTTCGCTATATATTTATAAGTTGAAAGCAAAGACGAATTACACATTCCAGATACTTGCAGTAAGTATTGATGGTCTCTCTCGCTTTGTAGCAACAAGCAAGACAATCGGAACAGCAGCGATGCCGGTAGTTCCATCGGCTGTGGTGGTATCTACCTCTTGCGCAGCAGGCGGTTCATGTTCAATCGGTGACGTTGGCCCTGGTGGCGGAACCGTCTTCTATGTAAATGTTGATGGATTTAACTGCGGAGCAACCAACACGGCAACTGGAAGTCCTACTGGTGGCCTTTGTCATTATCTAGAAGTACCTGATAACACCTGGTTCGGTGGATCAGTTGATCCGATGTTGCCTTGGGCAGCAGCTGGATTTACTTCAACAAATGTTTCGGGCCTAACCAACATTGGCCCGGTATCTAGCTTTGATACCAATGCGGTGCGAGTACTTCAAAACCCAGCTAATCTCGGTGCAGCCCTCGGCGCTGGTTATGCAAACACTTTGGCGATCATTGCTCAAAATGGTTCTTGTGCTCTCAACAGCTGTACATATGCAGCAGGTGCAGCGCATGCGTATACAAATAATTCGCTCACAGATTGGTACCTACCGGATCCAACTGAGCTCAATCAGCTAATGGCTTGGGCTCGTGGTGAGACACGTGCACTTACGTTGCGTGCGGGGCCGGCCTCAGTTTATGTACAGGGTGGTTTTGCAAACGGAAATTACCTCAGCTCAAACTCCATAACGAACTCAACTGTTTGGTACCAATACAGCCAGCCAGGTGGTGGACTCAACGAAGGCGTAATCAACGGCGCTAATAAGTCCGACGGTACGCTGAATCTGCGCCCTATTAGAGCTTTCTAAAAACTTATTTAGTTAAGCCGAACGAGATACGCCAAGTACTCCCAGGCACATCTCATCTGAAGAACCTTCGCCCCATGTGACATAACGTGGGGCAAGTTTCTTTAGCTCCGGAAGTTTCTGACGAAGTGTTGGATCAAATTTACAGACCACTCGGACAGTATCTCCAGCCTTAAGTTGAACTGGGGTCTTGAGAACTGTGGGTGATTGATCATCGAAGTTGTAGTTTGGGCGATCCAGAAGAATCTTCTCACCAGGAGTTCCTGGGTTAAGAATTAACTGAAGCGAACGACCTAATAAGTGCATGTGGGGAGTTGCTTTAACGACTAACTCGCTCTGCTTAATTTTTTGGTCACAGGTCGAGGTTGTGTTAGCAACTGGCTTAATCGCATTTCCGCCACAGATGAGATTTAGCCCGATGGATTCCATCGCGCTGGATTGGCTGGTGCGTTGAGCCAGATCAATCAGCGATTTACCGCGATCACAGAGCGGACCAGTAACTCCGGCTGGGCAGGCGAGTTCTACTGGCGCTGCAACCAATTCCGAGTAAAGAGTCTTGAGGCTTGCTCCCTTTGCAGGAACGGTTGTGATCAAAACTTTTGATTGGTCGGTCGGAATCTTTGCGCCATTCATGGCAAGTAAGTTGTAGTGAACTTGTAGAACAATTTGATCGCCCTTTGCAATCGGAGTTCCGTAACCAGCTGGCATTACATCTTTATCGCGCCCTGGTGCCCAGGATGAGAGCCAAGGAGATGTTAAAAATGAGGAGAATCCTGAACCAAGACCAGTGCCGCCAAAGCATGGCCAACCTTGTCCGTTGTTATCAATCTTTTTTGCTTCGGCTAAATCTTTCGCACCAACGAGGAACATGATTGCGTGGTGCATCATCTTGCGTTGTTGAGGCTGAAATTCAACTTGGGTAATGAGTGAATCTTGCGTGACCTTTGGATCGATCAAGAAACAGCGGTAATCATCGGTGCCGCCGTTTTGGCCTTGCGGTAAATGCGCCTTCGGCATCTGCGCAACAAGTACGGTGCCGGTTGGAGCTGCATTGGCAGAGTTCATCGATGGAACCAAGAGAGCAGCTATGAGAAGGAAAGGTAATGTAATTAACATTGGCATACGCTTCATGGAGCAATACTAAAGACTCTTTCTAGTTAGCGCCTACTCAGATTCCTGACTATCTTTAAGCAATGAAATCGGTGCGCTTAATCCTCGCTTCAATTGTGGCGGCACTCTCATTGAGCGCGTTTACTTTCGCACCAAGCGCTGAAGCCGCTGCGACTTTCAGTACTCAAGATCTTCGCCTTAATGGCGCTGGCGGCGTTTTCATCGACTCAACAATGTATCTGCCGAAAGTCACTCCCGCCCCAGCAATTTTATTGGCCCATGGATTTACTGGCGATAAGACAAGTGTTGCTAAGCAAGCTGAAGAGTTAGCTGGCAAGGGATACGTTGTTCTTGCGTGGACTGCGCGCGGCTTTGGAAATTCCACCGGTGAAATTTCAATGGATGCACCCAATGGCGAGGTTGCCGATGTTTCGAAATTAATTGATTACCTATCTACTCGCAAAGAAGTAAAGCAACAAGGAGCTGGCGATCCGCTTGTCGGAATCACTGGTGATTCATATGGTGGTGCAATCTCATTGATGACCGCGGGTTATGACAAGCGCATCGATGCAGTCGCTGCGAATATCACTTGGAATAATCTAGCGAACTCACTTTTCCCTCAGAACTCGAGCGATTCTTCGGTTGGCCCTTATAAGAAATTCTGGGCCGGAACCTTCTTCGCCTTTGCCACATTGCCTAAATCCTCTGCGGGGGAGTGCGGAACATTCTCTGCCGCATGGTGCACCGCATTTAAAGATGCCGTAGCAACTGGAGTTCCAACCGCTGCCGACTTAGCTCTGCTCAACTCATCATCGCCTTCCACCATCACAAATAAAATCACTGCGCCTACCCTTTTGATGCAAGGCGAAGCAGATTCACTCTTTACGCTCTCGGAATCGATTAAAACCGCCCAAGAAATTCATACCGCTCATCCCGCAACCCCACTAGCCATGATTTGGCATAGCGGTGGCCATGATGGTGGCACCGATGAGTCCGCTCGTCTGCATCAGAGCGTTGCTGATTGGTTTGATATCTATCTCAAGGGCAACAAAAAGAGCTTTCCAACTTTCCAAGTCACAAATACCAATGGATCAATCTCATTAGTCGATTCTTCGGTTATCCCTAAATATCTCTCCAGTACCTCACTCCCACTTTCAATTCCGACCCAATCAATCCCCATCACGCTTCCATTTACCGCTTTAATCGCACCTATTGGTGGCATACCTGGTGCAATCTCATCACTTCCAGGTGTTGGCTCGGCCTTATCTCTCGCGGGAAATGTTGCCGGAGCTAGTGCAGCTTTCCTTCCCGGCCAAAGTGGATTCCTAGAGAGCGCGGCATTAACAAAGCCAGTTCACGTAGTTGGGCCATCGTCAATCAAGATAAAGATTTCATCAGATAAAACTGATGCAACGCTCTTCTTCTCACTCGTTGTGCGCACTGCTTCTGGTCAAACAAAACAACCTAACGGAATCGTTAGCCCAGTAAAGCTGACGCATATTGCGCCAACTGGATCTGAATACACGATTCAATTGCCCGCAGTTGTTCTAGATGCTGCCCCTGGCGACAAGATTGCAGTGGGAATTTCAACAACAGATCAGGGATTCTCGCTTCCACAAGATGGTCGCCAATATGCAATTACTGCGCTCTCACCTATACAAATCTCACAGATGAACTTCACCACCGCCGTTAACCATGCCGCACTAATCGGCTGGCCTTTAGCTGCGCTAATCGCGATTATCTTGGGGCTCATTGCAATCTATCTTCGCCGCCCTCGCCACAACGCCGAGCCAATGGAGGAGAGCGACGCACTTGTCACAGTCTCAAATCTCTCCAAGGTTTATAAGGATGGATACAAGGCGGTTGATGGACTTTCATTCAAGGTAAAGCGCGGTCAGGTACTCGGACTACTTGGTCCAAACGGTGCCGGTAAGACCACAACACTTCGAATGTTGATGGGCTTGATCTTCCCTACCGAAGGTGAAATCGCCATTAGCGGCCAACCTATTTATCCCGGCTCGCCAACTTTGGCCAACCTCGGTTCATTTGTTGAAGGTTCAGGATTCTTGCCACACTTAACTGGCCGAGAGAATCTTGAGTTATATTGGAAATCAATCGGTCGCACTGATGAGCCATATTTTGATGATGCAATTCGGATCACCGACCTGGGAAGCGCGCTGAATAAGAAGGTACGCTCATATTCCCAAGGAATGCGACAACGCCTAGCTATCGCGCAGGCAATGCTTGGACTACCTGATTTATTAGTACTTGATGAGCCAACAAATGGTCTTGATCCGCAACAAATTAAGGCGATGCGTGAAGTTCTTAAGAACTACGCAAAGACCGGCAGAACAGTCATTGTCTCCTCTCACCTCTTGGCTGAAGTGGAACAGACCTGCTCGCACGTTGTGCTGATGCACCGCGGTCGCCTAATTACTTACGGCACCATGAAGAAGATCCTTACTAAGGCAGGAAAGCGTGCCGGCACGCTAGAGGAGATCTTTATCGAACTTATCGGTGATGACTTAACAATTGGAAAGGAGAAGTAAATGTATCGCGCGAATAAAACACTTCCTTATCGCCTTGAGATGTATCGCCAACTCAAGCGCAAGCGCACGCTCTTTGCCTATCTCTTTGTTATAGCTCTGCCTGTGATTGTTGCTCTTGCAGTTAAGTTTGGAACATCAGGCAACAGCACCGGCCCAACTCGTTTTGGTTCCGGAACTGCCGACCTGATTGGTCTTGCCACCAAAGGCGCCGCTAACTTCACAGCGACCATGTTCTACTTTGCAACACCATTTTTGCTCATAGCAGTTATCTCGATATTTAATGGTGACACCGTTGCATCTGAAGCATCTTGGTCAACTCTTCGCTATCTACTGGCTTCACCAGTTCCGCGCACCAGACTTTTGATTCAGAAAATCAAAGTGAGCCTCTCGCTCTCTGCGATAGCAATCGTTATTCTGATTGCGGTCTCATGGTTTGTGGGCATGATCGCCTTTGGACTTAAGCCGCTACAAACACCGCTTGGCGTTACTTTTACCAATCAAGTCGCAATTCAACGACTTTTGATTATTGGTATCTACTTAGCCTTCGTGCTTTTCTCAGTTGCGGGACTTGCCTTCTATCTCAGCGTCTCGACCGATGTTCCACTTGGCGCCGTAGGTGGAGCAATTGGAATCATCATCCTTTCCAATATTTTGGATGCAATCTCGGGGCTTGGAACTATCCGGAATTGGCTGCCCACCCACTATTCCTTCTCCTGGTTTGATGCGCTCTCTAGCTCTATTGATTGGAGCCAGATGATTCGGGGCGCTTCTTATAGTTTGATACTGACTTCAGTTTTGCTCTCGCTGGCAATTATCAAATTCAATAAAAAAGATATTACTTCGTAAGGCTATTTTACTTAACGCTTTCCAGATCTTGTCGTAACAGTTGCGACTCCAGCACTTACGGTTTGTACTGTCGATGGAGATGCCGTTGGTGAGATTGTTGCGGTAATTTGAATTGGTCCATGCACTGCTGGTCTATATGCGCATGTAGCCGTATAAGTTGTACCTGATCCAGTGGAGCGAAGTGCCTTGCAGCCAGGAATCGCTTTACCATTTGCTAGAAATGTAACTCTGCTTGCTTGAATAGATGTGACTATTAAAGTTGTTGCGGTTCGAAAAATAGTTGAGGCGGACTTTCCAGTGGTGAAATCGCCAGCTGCTGCGCTAAATCGCACAAGAACAATTCCAGATCCACCCGCTCCGCCAGAACTGGAACTTGAAGCAGATGCGCCACCGCCACCACCAGTGCCGTTAATTCCAGGACTTCCTGCTTCAGTGCTGCTCGCACCTTTACCGCCGCCACCTAGTGAAGCCGGGCCACCATTCGGTGCAGCACCACCCCAGCCACCGCCACCGCCACCACCACCAAAATAAACGGTAGAGCCAAAGATGGTGGATGGGTAACCGTCATCTCCAGCTAGTCCATTTGTTCCACTTGAGCCGTTCCAGGATGAACCTTTTCCACCTACGCCATAAGGTGGCGTAACTGATCCGGCACCAGGAACGTTTCCAGTTCCACTTGTGTAATTAGGGCCGGCGGCACCACCGGGAGCGATAACTCCCGCGAAAGATGAAGCGCTTCCAGTGTCTAGCGCTGCAGGTGGATTACCAAGAGCGGCACCACCGTTGCCACCAATGCCAACAGTTATCGTGACGACTCCTGCAACTGACTTATTTGTTTGGTAGATAACGCCGCCACCGCCTCCTCCACCGCCGGAATCAAAACCGCCACCACCACCTCCGCCAACAATCAATACATCAACAGCAGTAACGCCGATTGGGACAGTCCAATCACACGTGGTTGTGGCAGTGAACGATTCAATAAAATATCCAGCGGAGGTAACTGTCGTTGATGAAGGCGTACATGAAGGATTGACGGCTACTGAATTACTTGTAAAGAAAATTGGAATTAAAAGTGAGGCCAGGAATGTGAATATGAGGCCTCTGCTTTTCATAAGGAATAGATTGTAACCCAGTGAAAATAGGCTCTTCTTTAAGCCAGCGGAATGACTACTTCGTTGTAATGCAGGAAGCCCGGCTTAAATGGGGGATCAAAGCGGCAAATTCGAACCTCCTCGCTCAAGGCAATTCCTTCACGCTTAGCCAATGAGCGCAGCTCCTCCTCTTTCTTCTGCCAAAGCTCTTTCGACCCACGACCTCGGAAACTCAAAGCCAGGCACTTCTCTTGTGATATTTCCCGAAGCACGACCGAGGAGTTATTGGGATCTGGCATATCTTGGCGAGTAGAGCCAGCAGGCATCACAAAAGAGATATGCCACTTCGTTGAATCCAGACTCTCTGACGTTGCCGCGATAACTGGAGCCGTCATAGCAATCTTGGTTGAAGTGCTATTTCCCTTGGCGATGTAGTTGAAGAGGGTTCCAAATGCTCGATTTGAGGCGGAGTCATATTCAGAGTTAATCGTAACTTCGGCGAGAACGCAGGGTTCGTATTCACGAAGCTGGAAAGAGCCATAATCATTAAGGAGCGTGAACTTCTGACGTTGGGTCATGAGACTCCTCTTTAAATGTGGCTATTGGTTTTTAGGGTACTCCCTTAAAGTAAGGACTACTACTTGAAAATGATGCAATAAGATGGCCTAATGCCTTCGCAAGATTCTAATTACGTCATTCGCGCCTCAAATCTCAAGAAGACCTTCGGAGATTTCACAGCGGTCGCAGGAATCGATTTCACCGTCACAAAAGGTGAGTCCTTTGGTCTGCTCGGCCCCAACGGCGCCGGCAAGTCGACCACCATGCGGATGATCTCGGCCACGATGGAGCGCACCTCAGGTGAGCTTGAAATCTTGGGACTTGATCCAAAACTTCGCGCTCCGCAAATTCGCTCACACCTCGGAGTGGTTCCACAACAAGATCACCTTGATAACGAATTAACCGTTGCAGATAACTTGTATATCTATGGTCGCTACTTCGGACTTTCCCGCAAGTACCTCAAGCCAAAGATGGAAGAGTTATTAGATTTTGCGCAGCTGCAAGAGAAACGCGATGCCAAAGTGGAATCGCTCTCTGGCGGAATGAAGCGCCGACTTACTATTGCTCGCGGATTAATTAACGAGCCAGAGATTTTGATGTTGGATGAACCAACTACCGGACTAGATCCACAAGCTCGTCATATTCTCTGGGACAGACTCTTTCGCCTAAAGGAAGATGGCGTAACACTTATTCTGACTACCCACTATATGGATGAAGCGGAACAACTCTGCGATCGCCTGGTTGTAATGGATGGCGGAAGGATCATGGCCGAAGGTTCACCAAGTGGATTGATCGCACAATATTCCTCGAAGGAAGTACTCGAACTTCGCTTTGGCTCCAATCGCAACGCGGAAATGGCCAAAAAGCTGGAAGGTTACGGAGATCGCCTAGAAATTCTGCCGGATCGAATTTTGGTTTATTGCCCAGATGCCGAGGCGCTCTTGGAGAAGGTAAATCACGATGGAATGAAACCAATGACA
>CAIUHB010000168.1 GCA_903898855.1 uncultured Actinomycetes bacterium
AGTAATGGTCTGGCTAAATGTTGAGGCCGATCCTTTGCCGATAACTCGCGCGGCAACAACGGTGAATCCACCGTGACCTGCGAGGTTGAGCGCACCACGAAGTTTCTTGAGTTGGCCTTGCACATCAGCGCTGAGAATCAAATCTCGCTTAAGTTTTGCATTCTCTTTCTTTAGGTCGTTGAGCTTGGCTTTAGTTCCACCGAAGTTCTTGATGTCGCTAAAGAAATTACCTACTGGTGAAAAGATTGAAGAGAAGCCACGCTGGATGGGCGAGAGAATGGTTTGAGTGGCAGATCGTGATTGCTTGGTCAAACTTACACCGCGGAGATCTAGGGTGATAAGAAAGAGCGATGTCACCAATAAAATGACAAGGAGGAGGCGCGAGCGATTGCCCCCTCTACCTGCCATAAATAATCTCCCCGCAACTCAACTTAATTTAACGGCGTGGTTCGGAAATCAAAACCTTCTCAAGTGCTTCGAACTCTTCTACGCACTTTCCAGAACCTTCAGCAACTGCATGAAGTGGACGCTCCGAGACGTGAATTGGGATACCAGTCTCGCGACGAAGGCGCTCATCAAGGCCACGAAGAAGTGCTCCGCCGCCAGTAAGAACGATTCCGCGGTTCATCAAATCACTCGCCAACTCTGGTGGAGTCTTATCGAGCGTGCTCTTTACTGCGTTGATGATTTGGTTGACTGGATCTTCTAGTGCCTTGCGAATATCTTCGGCTGAGACACGAATAATCTTTGGAAGTCCGGTGGCGAGGTCGCGACCACGAATCTCTGCATCTGGTTCATCTGGCAATGGATAAGCCGAACCAATTGCCATCTTGATCTCTTCTGCGGTGCGCTCTCCTAGGAGAAGTGAATACTCTCGCTTAACCCAATCGATGATCGCTTGATCTAGTTCATCGCCACCGACGCGAATTGAAAGCGCGGTAACAATTCCACCCAGCGAAATAACTGCAACCTCAGTTGTGCCGCCACCAATGTCGACCACCATATTGCCGGTAGGTTCGTGGATCGGAAGGCCAGCTCCAATTGCTGCTGCCATTGGCTCTTCGATGATGTAAACCTTACGAGCGCCCGCTGCGTAACCAGCATCCTTTACCGCGCGCTGTTCAACACCAGTGATACCCGATGGAACGCAGACCACGATACGAGGTTTTGCTAGATAGCGACGACGGTGAACTTTTTGAATGAAGTAGCGAAGCATGCGCTCGGTGGTGTCGAAGTCGGCGATTACACCATCCTTCAATGGACGGATGGCAACAATGTTGCCGGGAGTACGACCAATCATCTGCTTGGCTTCGAGACCCACTGCAAGGATTCCGCCAGTGTCTTGGTTGACTGCAACTACTGATGGTTCGTTCAAGACGATTCCGCGTCCGCGGACATAGACCAAAGTATTTGCAGTTCCTAGGTCAACGGCCATATCTCGGCCGATGAAGGACATGCGGTTTGGATTGCTCTTGCTCATGCGGGACCTTTCGATTCTTTGCTACTTGGTTTTAAAGCTCGGGGAAAAATATTCCAATTTCACGGATTGCGGATTCAACTGAATCGGAGCCGTGAACAATATTTTGAATAACTTTTGTGCCTTGGTCGCGAGCGAGGTCACCACGAATGGTTCCGGGCTCGGCCACAGTTGGATCTGTGACTCCAGCTAGCTTTCTAAATCCTTCAATGACGCGGTTGCCTTCTGCAACGAGTGCAACAATCGGACCAGACATCATAAATTCAACGAGCGGTTCAAGAAATGGCTTACCTTCATGCTCGGCATAGTGCTTGAGCAAAAGCGCACGATCGGCCTGCAACATGCGAAGTGCTACAACTGTGTAACCCTTGCGTTCGATACGAGAGATAACCTCGCCAGTTAAACCACGAGCAACGCCATCAGGCTTGACCAGGATAAGAGTTCTTTCGATATTCACTTGCGCAGTCTAATCAATAAATCGGCCAAGCTTAAATGGAGGAAAAAGGAGGTGATTTTCCCGCTTTACTGGGTTATTCCTGAGCCTTTGCATCCCGCTCTTTGATGAGAGCGGCTCGAATTGCCTCACCCTTGCGACCGAAGTAAAAGGCGCAACCCCAGAGAATCGCAAAGAGGGTTCCCATGAAATACATCAAAGTCACAACGCTGCCATAAGCAATCATTGCAATCTGCAGGATTGTGCCGATATACCAACCGCGCATGGTCTTCATCTGTCCGGCATTGAGCAAGACCAATAGTGCAATTACACCGCCGACACTTAGCGCGAGTGCGCCGTGTTGATCCATCGCAAGTAAAAGTGCAAATCCCATCAAGAGCGATTCCATCGCAAGGACTGCTGAACCTAAAATTCTCATCCGCGTGCCTGCTTCATATCGGAAAGGATATCTCGCGCAGCGCCAGCGGTGACAAATGAACCGGTAACAACTACTGCAGAAACTCCCTCACTTACCTGATTAACTAACGAACACTGCTCAGTGGCATAAGTAATGGCGCTCTTTAAATCGCCCTCTTTAAAGGTGCGCTCGGCTCCAAATATCGCAAGCGCGCTTTGATAAAGCGTATCAACGGCGAGTGCGCGTGGTGAGCTCGTTGTTGTTACAACCAGGCGATCGATAACCGGCTCGAGTTCGCGCAGGATGCCATCTACATCCTTGCCTTCCAAGACTGCTAAGACTCCGAAGACACTTTCAAAATCGAACTCTGTTGAAATTGTTTGGGCCAAAGTATGAGCGCCATGTGGATTGTGTGCAGCATCAATAATCACCGTTGGATCGCGATAAACAATCTCAAGTCGTCCCGGACTTTCCACTCCCCCGAGAGCTGCACGCACAACCTCGTCATCAAGTTTTACTCCAGCAAAAGCTTCTACAGTTGCAATCGCTAGTGCGGCATTGTGAGCTTGATGAATACCGTGCAGCGGCAAGAAAATCTCATCATAATTTCCGTGAATTCCATTAACGCTAATTAACTGTCCACCCACTGCCAGCTCGCGCTTGGCTAATGAGAATTCGAGTCCCTCGCGATATGGAATGGCGGCTTTAGCGAGAATTTCCGCTGTTAATACCTTTGCCACTTCCACGCTCTGCGCAGCTAAGACAACATGCGATTCAGGTTTAATAATTCCGGCTTTAACGGCTGCAATCTCCTCCACCGTCTCACCGAGAAATTCTGTGTGATCTAGCCCAATCGGTGTAATTACCGAGACCGAACTCAACACAACATTGGTTGAATCCCATGCTCCGCCCATTCCGGCTTCGATGATTCCGATATCGACCGGAAATTCGGCAAAGGCTACAAATGCGAGAGCGGTCAGGACTTCAAAATACGAGAGTGGATGTTCCTGCTTGGAGTCAATCAAATCAAGGTAGAGCGCAATGTCATTGTAGGTATGCACAAAATACTCAGCCGGAATATCGTGGCCATTGATGGATATTCGTTCTAGCAATGAATGTAAGTGCGGGCTGGTGAAACGCCCTGTTCGGTAATCCAATTCGCGGAAGAGTGCGTCAATCATTCGCGCAGTTGAGCTCTTGCCGTTGGTGCCCGCGATATGCACAGTTGGATAAGAGAGCTCGGGTGAGCCAAGGGCATCAACCAAAGCGGCAATGCGATCGAGGGTTGGATCAATTTTATTCTCGGGCCAACGCTTAAGAAGTTCGGCCTCTACAACAGCTAGGAGTTCTAAATCTTCCGGAGTTGTCATAACTTTTATTTAGCGGGCAGCGCCGCTAATTGGGCGGTGATGCGCTCAATATCGGCGTTGGTTTGAGTTAGGCGGGCACGAATCTCTTGTACAACTTCCATCGGCGCCTTCGCCATAAAGCCTTCATTTTCCAGCTTTACCTTCGCGGTCTGTCGATCCTTCTCGGCAGTCGCCAAGTCTTTGGTGAGACGTGCGCGCTCGGCCTCAATATCAACTGCGCCGGTGAGGTCGAATTCAATTCCAACTTTACCGACTGCAATATTTGCTGATGTGCCAAGATCGACTGGATCGATTCGGCAGATAAAGCGCACAGCGGCTTCGTACTGTGAGATACCAGCTGTTTCCAAACCAACAAACTTCGCGCCA
>CAIUHB010000169.1 GCA_903898855.1 uncultured Actinomycetes bacterium
TAGGCGCACCCAGATCTCTTCAACTCACTGTTGCAGGTTTTGGAAGATGGCCGCCTGACCGATGCACAAGGTCGGGTCGTCGATTTCAAGAACACGATCATCATCATGACCACCAACTTGGGAACTCGCGATATCGCGAAGACCTTGGGACTTGGTTTCCATAACTCTGAGGATGCACTTGGCAACTACGAGCGCATGAAGGGCAAAGTCAACGACGAACTTAAGTCGCATTTCCGCCCTGAATTCCTCAACCGCATCGATGATGTCATCGTCTTCCACCAGTTGTCCGAAGTAGAAATCATCAAGATTGTCGATCTAATGATCGCAAACTTGGATGAGCGCCTTCGTGCTCGCGATATGGGTATCGAGCTGACACCAGCTGCAAAGGCGCTGCTCGCAAAGCGTGGGTATGACCCATTGCTTGGTGCGCGTCCGTTGCGTCGCTGCATTCAACGCGAGATTGAAGATGTCCTCTCCGAGAAGATTTTGTTCGGCGATGTAAAGGCCGGCGAAATCACCTTGGTCGATGTTAAGACTGAGGATGAGAAGGAGATCTTTACCTTCACAGGAACTCCTAAGGCTGAGCTGCCAGATACACCTGGCGACTTAGCGGAGACACCCGCAAACTAAAGCCAATCGCAAAGCCCCACCATCTGGTGGGGCTTTTTGCTTTATCCTGAGCCCATGATGAAAAAGCTGATGACCGCAACTATTTCAACCCTGCTACTTATTGGCGGAGTGAATACTGCGGGTGCTACCGGCCAAGCCAGCGCCGCCCCAGGCGGAGGCACATTTCTTTCACAACCGATTCCGGCAAATATTCTCAATACACCGCTCTTTGATCCAAACGGCAAGAAAATTACGCTAGCTGGTTTGAAAGGCCAAACAATTGTGATCGCGAACTTCTTGACCTCGTGCCAAGAGATTTGCCCAATGACATCGGCCAATATGCGTCAGATAGGTGATGCGGTTGCCGCATCATCGGCGAAGAACAAAGTGACGGTATTAGAAGTCTCGGTCGATGGAGTTCGCGATACCGCGCCACGTCTCAAGGCCTATCAAGTGCTCTTCAACGATAACAATTGGTTGATGGCCGGCGGTACCACCGCAAACTTAAATGCGTTTTGGGGTTATTTCGGATCCGCGATTGAACGGAAGAACTACACCGCGGCGGAGATGAAGAAGTTACCAGTCGATTGGCAGACCGGGAAGGTGAATACTTTTGATATCAGCCACACGGACGAGGTCGTGATTGTTGGACCGAAATCAACGTGGAGTTGGTTGGACCTCGGTAATCCAAACCCAGGCAAGGCGAGCATTCCCGCAAAGTTGAAGGCATATTTGAACGAAGATGGACTTAACAATTTAGCGAAACCGCAAGAACCTTCGTGGAATCCGCAAGCAGTCTTTGCCGCGTTGAAAACAATTGTTGGCGTGAAGATTGGCTAGCTAGCCAGCCGTAGCTTTCTGCCACTCTTTTCGATCAAGCCATCGGCGAGCAGGGTGGCAATTGCTTTTTCTAGCTGGGATTCGCTTGGCCATGCTTTCTTTAGTTGTGCTGCCGAAGCAACTTCGTTTTCGCGCAGGTGCTTCATAACAACGCCACGACATTGTCGATCACTACCCGCAAAGGTCGGTTGCCGCTTGATTTCAGTCTTGGGATAACCCGCTGCCTTCCAGGCGCAATCCTTTGCCAAGAAGCAGGCATCGCACGAAGGTGTGCGTGAGGTACAAATGAGTGCCCCAAACTCCATCGTTGCCGCCGCCCATACATCACCGCGCTTATTCGGAATTAACTCGCTTCTTAATTTACGTTCCACAAGTGATGGCGCGCTGAAGGGAAATTCGATACCGTCAAAATAACGAGCGAAGAATCGTCGAATGTTGATATCCAATACCAGCGTTGGTTCACCGTATGCGAAAGCAGCGATTGCCGAAGCGGTGTAATCACCAACGCCAGGCAGTGCGATTAAATCTGCTCGCTCTCGCGGAACGATGCCGTCGTGCATTTTCGAAATCACTTTGGCTGATTCATGCAGTCGGATAGCTCGCCGCGGATAACCCAGTCGACCCCAGGCTTTAATAACTTCTGGCTTTGGCGCTCCGGCTAAAGCAGCGGGTGTAGGCCAACGCTCCATCCATTCGTTCCAGATAGGCAAAACGCGGTTGACCGGAGTTTGTTGCAACATGAACTCACTAACAAGGACGCCCCACGGGGTGGTGCTGCGCCACGGTAAATCGCGTTTGTTCTTATCGAACCAATTAATTAATTTTGACGCGAGCGATTGCTTGCTCAAGGCGTGCAACTTCCATTATCTCGATGCCTGGAATCTTCAGATCGCTACCGGTGGGAACCATCGCGCGCTTGAAGCCCAATCGGGCGGCTTCCTGAATACGTTGCTGCGCCCCGGTGACTTTACGAATTTCACCAGCGAGACCGACTTCGCCAATCGCAACCAAATCGCCTGGTAGCGCCAGTCCCTTTGCGGCCGAACCGACA
>CAIUHB010000170.1 GCA_903898855.1 uncultured Actinomycetes bacterium
GATTCGAATCGTCGGCATTACTCCAAACGGACTCCCCTACATCTACTCCAATAACGCTGTGAAGCAGGGTCTGGATTGGGTCGTTGCTAACCGAGTGAAGTACAACATCCAGGCAGTTAACGTCTCACAAGGAAAGATCTTCCCTGGGTGCACACTTCCGACTGGCACACAGGCCGACATCGATGCATTGAGGGCTGCGAATGTTGCCGTTATCGCTGCGACAGGAAACGATTCAAATCGAACAGCAGTGATGTCTATTGCATGCGCACCTGGAGTCATCGCCATTGGGGCAACCGATAATCCCGATCCAGGGACTTCTGGGAAGAGCTATGACCCTAAGGCGAAGCCATATATCGCTCGATACAGCAATGGCAACGCTGCGACTGACTTCTATCTCAATGGGCGTTGGTATGCGCTGCAGCCAAACGGAAAACAGAAGTTCACCCTCGGCACATCAATTGCAACAGCTGCCTTCACCGGTTGGTACACCCTGAACTACAAGGGATCTATCGCTGCCACATATCAGTATCTAGTTGGCACGGCTACCGTCGCATCGAACGAGTGGTTGTCAGGTAAGTATTTGTTTGTGCCGTCGAACCTGCTCGGCTAAAGCATCCCCTCGATCAGGATTCGCTTGTCTCCTCCACTAGAACTGCGGGCTGGCCTTCGCCCAACGGATGATGGGCTCGAGCAAGGTTTTGGAATCTATTCCCCAGTGAAATGATGGACGCTAGAATCTCAGCATGGCCACACCTCCAGAAGTCCTAGACCAGTCTCATATTCGAGACCTTTGCTCGATGCTCTTGTCGAAGATTGAAAAAATCAACTTCATAGAATCTGGAACCGTGGAAAGTTTCACCGACGATGATGTCGAAACCCTTCTTGTTGGTGCGGGAATGGCGGAGGCGTATATGGCTGAAGCAATTTCGATTAATGCCAAAGGTGTTGAAACACTCCAAAAGGCGGACGAGTTGGCCATGGTCTGCATTCTTCAAGGAGGTAGCCAATAATGGCCCTCGAAGAGATCGAGTCGGTTCTTCAAACAAAGTCTTTGGAAAATCCTGATGACTTGAATGCCGTTGTAACTAGCCTTTTAAATTCGATTCCCTCAGATGGCGGAGACGAAGTCTTGATCGCGCTCTTGCGGTCTGAATACCTTCATCGAATGTTTTGGACCGAGTTAATCAAGGATGAGAGAGTTGAAGCCTCAATGGCTCGAGGCAATGGTTGGAATGGATCATGGTGTGACACTCTATTCATACAGCATGAAGTTCTTTCGGCAGAGTTTTGGAATTCCGACGTTGATGAAATGGGCAACATCGGCGGGGCTCTCGCCATGGGCGATGACTACTTTGGGCCAGAAAGAGAATGGGTAAGGCCGGTCGAGACATTTGATATCTCCAAGGCGATGGTGATTCTGGCAGGTCAGGCATATGGCAATGGCAGTGGGACGGATGAAGAATTTCAGACCTTGAAGGAAATTTTGGATTTCGAAGGTTATGAATTTACCCGTGGTCGCTTCGGTCCAGCTCTTGTAGCACTAGAAATCAGCAATGAGGAATCTCTTCAAGAAAAATGGGGTTTCTCAACGAATGAGAGGTCTGAACAATATGTCTGTGATGGCTTCTTTGAACTTTCAGAAGCCGCAACTCGTGATTGCGAAGCCGATCTCAACGGCGATTTTAGAGAATCTCTGAGTTGGGAGACTTTGGAGGCGTCTGCAAAGGAATCTCTCTTCTTTCTACTGGTCGCTGGGTCTCTCGCCGATGAAGAGGTCACCTACAGTCGAGAGAAATCGAGCCCACAAGAAGTCTCTTTGGCTAAGACATGTCAGCACTTCCTAGCGTGCATAGCCCTTTGTACC
>CAIUHB010000171.1 GCA_903898855.1 uncultured Actinomycetes bacterium
GAAATTTCACCAGTACTCGATCGCATTATTGCCGGCACTAAGCGCCGAGTAATTGTTGCCTCATTTGCTTCTCACGTGCACCGCATTCAACAGGTCATCGATATTGCAGCCACGCATAAGCGAAAAGTCGCACTTGTTGGTCGCAGCATGGTGCGCAATATGAAGCTGGCGCAAGATTTGGGATACGTCACCGTTCCCGAAGGTTTAATCATTGATGCCAAAGATGTCGGCAAATTTGGCGATAACGTGGTCATGATCTGTACCGGTTCCCAAGGCGAACCTTTAGCTGCGCTCTCACGCATGGCAAATGGCGAACACGAGATTGTGGTTGGCAAGGGTGACACCGTCATCTTGGCCTCCTCGCTAATCCCCGGAAATGAGAATCCGGTTTATCGAATCATTAATGAGTTAACGCGCCTCGGTGCAAAGGTTGTACATAAAGGCAATGCAATGGTTCACGTCTCTGGCCACGCAGCTGCTGGCGAACTTCTATATTGCTACAACATTGTTAAGCCCAAGCATGTGATGCCAATCCATGGCGAGTGGCGACACCTTCGCGCAAATGCCGAACTTGCCATCAAAACCGGTGTTGCCCGAAATAAGACTTTGGTTGTCGAAAATGGAATCACAATCGACCTAGCCGATGGTTATGCCGATATTTCAGGGGCAGTGCCTGTGGGATTTGTTTATGTAGATGGTCAGAGCATTGGCGAAATTACCGAGGATTCTTTGAAGGATCGTCGCATCCTTGGCGAAGAAGGATTTATCTCGGTCATTGTGGTTGTTGATTCGCAGAGCGGAAAGATTGTTGCCGGCCCAGATATCCATGCTCGTGGATTTACTGAGGATGCTGCACTCTTTAATGAAGTAACCGGAATGATTGAGAAAGCCATGGCGCATGCAGTAGCAAGTGGCATCAATGGCACACATCAACTACAACAAGTTGTCAGAAAAACCGTAGGTAGCTGGGTTGGCGATAAACACCGTCGTAAACCGATGATCGTTCCAGTTGTCATAGAGGTTTAACGGCGCGCCTTTCCCTTCGCGCTGAATAATTTCTTTAAAGTTAGCCATCATGGCTAAACGTAAGAAGCGCGCTTCCTCAAAATCCAAGAACTCCTCATTTGTCGCTGGAGTTATCAATCTGCTTCATGTTATCTGGCGCGCAATCGCCAAGGCTGTAGGCAGCACAGTTCGATTTATCTTCCGCGGTGCCCAAGAGCTCGATCCAGCTCACCATCGTGATGGCATTGCCTTTCTGATCTTCATCGTTGCACTTGTTGATGCCGCCGGAACTTGGTTTAGCCTCAATAATTTTCTCGGTCGCGCTGTCTACGCCGCCAACTACGGCCTGGTCGGCAGAGTTGGCTTCATCTCACCACTCTTACTTCTCTATTTTGCTTTCCGACTCTTTAAATCTCCAGAAGAGTCGAGAGCGACTGGTCGCATCACCATCGGCGCGCTCATACTTATTCTGACCTCAACCGCACTGCTTCATATCTTCAATGGTTCAGTGGGTACTGGTCGCACGGTGATGCATCATGGTGGCGGTTGGATTGGATACGGCGTCTCCACTCCGCTAGTTGCGCTCGTGACTAATGTGCTCGCAATTCCTATCTTGCTAATAGTCCTCTTCTTCGGATTATTAATCACGAGCGCAACTCCAGTGTCACAAGTTGTTGCTCGCATTAAATCACTTCTCCACTGGGGAACTTCAAAGGTCGGCGATGCCCGCGCCGCTCGCGCCGCCGCCGATGAGGAATTCGAAATTACCGATACCCCTCCCTTTGAAACTCCACTCGTGCAATCCTTTAATCAAACCGAAGAGCTCGATGAAGAGGAGTTTGATGAGGAGTTCACAGTGGAACTCCCACGCGAGAGTGAACCTGTGGCCGTGGCTAAGCCACCAGCACCCAAGCCAGCTCCAGCTCCAAGTTATGCCGATCATTCCGGTAAGCCATATGTACTCCCATCGATGGATTTGTTGAAAGCCGGTCCGGCATCCAAGGCGAAATCTAAAGCGAATGAAACCGTCGTCAACGCACTCACTCAAGTCTTTGAAGAGTTCAATATCGATGCCCGAGTCACTGGATTTATGCGTGGCCCAACTGTTACTCGCTACGAAGTAGAACTCGGCGGGGGAGTGAAAGTTGAGGCAGTAACAGCCCTGTCCAAGAATATTTCCTATGCAGTTGCTAGCGGCGATGTTCGCATCTTGTCACCGATTCCCGGTAAATCTGCAGTAGGAATTGAAATTCCTAATACCGATCGCGAGATTGTTGCCTTGGGAGATGTGTTGCGGGCACCAGTTGCGGGCAATGATCCGCATCCAATGGTGATTGCGCTCGGCAAAGATGTAGAAGGTCAATTTATTTGTGCCAACTTGGCCAAGATGCCACACCTTCTTGTTGCGGGAGCTACCGGTGCTGGTAAATCTTCCATGATCAACTCCCTCGTAGTTTCAATCTTGATGCGAGCAACCCCAGATGATGTTCGGTTAGTGATGATTGACCCTAAGCGAGTAGAGCTCACTAGCTATGAGGGCATTCCACACTTGATTGCGCCAATCATTACAAATCCAAAGAAGGCAGCTGATGTCTTGGCTTGGGTCGTTCGTGAGATGGATATGCGATATGACGACCTCTCCAACTTTGGCTTCCGACATATTGATGATTTCAACAAGGCGGTTAAAGCTGGCAAGCTACAAGTACCTGCCGGAAGTGAGCGAGTTCTAGAGCCATATCCATACCTACTTGTCATCATCGATGAGTTGGCAGATTTGATGATGGTTGCAGCGCGCGAAGTAGAAGAGAGCATTGTTCGAATTACCCAGCTTGCTCGAGCTGCTGGTATTCACTTGGTAATTGCAACTCAGCGTCCAAGCGTGGATATTGTTACAGGTTTGATTAAGGCGAATGTTCCTTCTCGTCTCTCATTTGCTACCTCAAGCCTTGCCGACTCACGAGTCATTCTCGATACTCCAGGTGCGGAGAAGCTTGTTGGCCAGGGAGATGGTCTCTTCTTGCCGATGGGCGCGAGTAAAGCGGTCCGTATTCAAGGAGCTTATGTCTCAGAACGCGAGACCGAGGCAATTGTGAATCATGTGAAAGCACAGCGCCAACCAGTATTTAAAATTGATCTCAATGCTCCAGTAAAGGCTAGTGTCATCGAAGATGATATTGGCGATGATCTAGATTTGCTTCTACAAGCAGTACAACTAGTTGTTGGTACTCAATTCGGTTCGACATCTATGTTGCAACGAAAACTTCGCGTAGGTTTTGCAAAAGCTGGTCGACTTATGGATTTGATGGAGAGTCGTGGAATCGTTGGACCTTCGGAAGGTTCTAAGGCTCGAGAAGTGCTGATCACTGCCGAGCAGATGCCCGATGTACTTGAGTCACTCCAGGGCAACCTTTAATCCCAACTTCTTGTAATTCAGCCTAACGGCGTCGGTTAATGGGTGGTCTTTACGGGTGAGTTCGGCTTAAGTTCACCCTCCTGGCTTGTTAGTGCGCGAAAGGTGGTCGTAAACTTAGCCTCTCGGCACAGATGCCGAAGCTCAAAGTCCCCCTATTTGAGATGTGAAGAGGCAAACTTAAGTGAACGAACAAGTATCAGTTGGTGCGCAACTTCGCGCTGCACGCGATAACGCTCGTTATTCCATCGAGGAAATTGCAGATCGCACGTACATTCGTCCGACCGTGATTAAAGATTTAGAAGAAGATAAATTTGATTCAGCCGGCGGTCTTGCTTACGCCCGTGGCCACGTTCGCACAATTGCAAAGATTCTCAACCTTGATGTTGATGCAATTACTCAAGATTTTGAAACGCTCACCAATGTTCAAGAGCGTCCAATGATTGACCTACTTACCGAGAACAAGGCTGCCCATGAAAAAGGCGAGCTTCCTAAGTTCTCTTACAAGACCATGTCAGCAGTTGCTGCTGGTGTAGTAGCACTTCTCATTTTGGTACCAACTGTCGCATCACTCTTCCACTCCAATGGCAAGAAGATTGTTGTTGCAGCCAAGCCTTCAACGAGTTCATCGGTTACTAACAACCAAGGCGTTGCTACTGTTGCCACAAAGAGTTCAGATGTAAATATCGTTGTTACTGGAGTTGCTGGTTCCTCATGGGTTGGTGTAACTGATAGCGCCGGTGCCCAGGTATATAGCGGACGTATTTCAGTTGGCACCTCTCAGACATTCACAAATTCACAACCACTCAATATCGTCATTGGAAATGCCGGAGCGGTCAACTTGGTCGTCAATGGTAAAGATCTTGGAACTCCAGGCGCGATTGGTGAAGTAGTTCATCTTCAATTTGGCCCAGGCGCCAGTTCGCAGGGGTAATTCACTACAAGTTCGGTAGCATGGTGCCAATGAGCACTGAGAATCGCACCGTTGCTCTTGTCACCCTTGGCTGTGCCCGAAATGATGTTGATTCCGAAGAGCTCGCTGGTCGTTTAGCTGCCGATGGCTGGACGCTGGTAGAAGATCCAGCAGAGGCGCAAGTAGCCGTCATTAACACCTGCGGATTTATTGAAAGCGCCAAGAAAGATTCCGTTGATGCGCTGCTAGAAGCTCACTCCCTCAAAACCAATGGCGTTACTCAAGCGGTTGTTGCAGTTGGTTGCATGGCCGAGCGATATGGCGAAGAACTTGCTTCGGCGCTTCCGGAAGCCGATGCGATTCTGGGATTTGATGATTATCAAGATATCTCAAAGCGCCTTGCCACTATCTTGGGCGGTGGCTCGATTGCCGCTCACACTCCAAAAGATCGCCGCACCTTGCTTCCTATTGCGCCAGCAGAGCGAGCAGCTGCTCGCGCCAGCGATTCTCGCGAATCAATTGAACGCCCCGCTCCCATGGGACAAGGTCTACGAGTAGTCCGCAAGCGGTTGGATCATGCGCCGATAGCCTCACTCAAGATTGCCTCGGGCTGCGATCGACGCTGCGCTTTCTGTGCAATTCCTATATTTCGCGGCTCATTTATTTCGCGCCGCCCCACCGAAATTCTCGATGAAGCTAAGTGGCTAGTTGACCAAGGAGTCTCGGAAATATTTCTAGTCAGCGAGAACACCACGTCGTATGGCAAAGACTTTGGCGACCTCAAAGTACTAGAGAAGATGCTGCCAGAGCTCTCTGCTATCGATGGCATCGAGCGGATTCGCCTCTCCTATCTCCAGCCCGCAGAGATGCGCCCATCACTACTTCAGGCGATGGTCAGCGTCCCTAAAGTGGTGCCGTACTTCGATCTCTCTTTCCAGCATGCCGCCGGCAGCGTACTTCGCCGAATGCGCCGCTTTGGAGATTCCGAAAAATTCCTACACCTGATTGATCAGATTCGGGCGCTAGCACCAGAGGCGGGCATCCGCTCCAATGTGATTGTTGGTTTTCCTGGTGAGAGTGAAGAAGAATTTGCGGAGTTAGTAGATTTTGTTTCCAAGGCACGCATGGATGCAGTCGGCGTCTTTGGTTACTCCGATGAGGATCAGACCGAAGCTCTGACGCTGGAAAACAAAGTTTCGGAAGATGTAATTCGCGCTCGAGTCGACCAACTTTCATCACTGGTGGATGAGCTGCTTAATCAGCGCGCGGAAGAGCGGATTGGGCAATCAGTACGAGTTCTTATTGAAGATGCCGAACTACAAGAAGGTCGGGCCGAGCACCAAGGTCCAGAGGTAGATGGCTCAACCTTTATCTCATTTATTCCTGGTCGCCCGCAATTTAAGGTAGGCGAATATGTCGAAGCTGTCGTAACCGGAACTGATGGCGCAGATTTGATTGCCCAGGCGATCTAATGAAGATATTTAATCTTCCTAATTCGCTAACGATTTTGCGGATACTTGCCTTGCCATTCTGTGCCTATGCACTTTTTAAAGATGGTGGGCATACCAGCTCGTGGCAGATTCTGGCCTGGTGTGGATTTTTTCTCGTTGGGCTCACTGATTTCTTTGATGGCCGGCTAGCGCGCTCGCGCAAGGAGATCACCGCCTTCGGCACCTTCCTCGATCCAGTTGCAGATAAGGCAGCGATCGGAACTGCAATGGTCGGCCTTTCCATGCAGGGCAGGTTGTGGTGGTGGGTCACCATTCTGATTTTGGCGCGAGAAATTAGCGTCACGGTGCTTCGTTTGGTGGTAATTAGAGGTGGCGTTATTCCCGCCAGCAAAGGCGGAAAGCTCAAGACCATGTGCCAAGGCTTTGGAATTGGTTTTTATATTCTCCCGCTTCCAACCTGGCTGCATATTCCACGCGACCTCTTCATGGCCTTCACCATTGGAATTACCTTGACAACTGGCTTTGATTATTTCGCAAAGGCGCTGAGGAAGTCAGATCGCATATGAAAGATACGCAGGAGATTGCGAAAGAGATTATTCGCGCCATGAAGAAGAAGGGAAGCACCCTGGCCACCGCCGAGTCCATAACCGCTGGCGGGCTCGCCGCCGCGATCACCGATATCGCAGGCGCTTCCGATGTATTTCTCGGCGGCACCATCGCCTACAGCGATAGCAGCAAGAGTAAAATTCTGGGAGTCCCCAAGCGGTTATTATCCAAGCACACCGCAGTCTCGGAAGAGGTTGCCCTGGCGATGGCGCAGGCAGTTCGGGCCGAGTTTAAAAGTGACTTTGCAATTGCGACTACCGGAGTGGCAGGCCCAGGTAAGGCCTACGGCCAGAAAGCCGGCACGGTCTGGATTGCCATCGTCTCAAAGTCAGCCCAGCAATCCATCGCCCTAGATATCTCGGGGGATCGCGGGAGCGTTCGCCACGCAACTATTGAGAGCGCATTAGCTGCCTTTTCGCGTATTCTTAGCTCGTGACCTTACTTCGCACCCACATCGGCAGCACCCTGCGCAGCGCTCGCGTTGCCCAAGGACGCACCCTTCGTGATGTCGCAAAGGCAGCTCGAGTCTCTCTTGGTTATCTCTCTGAAGTAGAGCGCGGCCAGAAGGAAGCTTCATCTGAATTGCTGAGCGCGATCTGCACCGCTTTAAATCTCAAACTCTCTACCGTCCTTCGCGATGTAACTGCTGAAATAATTGCGGCCGAGACTCCACTCTTTAGCGTCGTTGAGGATGAGATCACCGCCTCCGGAGTTGCAGCTGCTTAGTCTGGCTTCATCGACTAAATACGCCCGACAGATGGCTACTCAACAACGTTCGCGAATCGCTATTCTGGCTGGTGCAAAGAAGGTTATCGCCGAAGTCGGTAACTACGAATCTAATATGTTAGATATTGCCGCCCGGGCCCAAGTCTCCAGAGCAACGGTTTATAACCACTTTGCCGATAAAGAAGAGATGATGGCTGCGCTCTTGGAATCCGAGATTGATCGACTTCATCAATTGGCAGCTAGCGCGCCCAGCAAAGAAGCTGCACTCTTTGCACTCTCGCGCGAAATTAGTACTGACCCAGCACTCGCAACAATGGTGCGCACCGACCCGACCGATATCGCCAAATTTGTGACATTGGGAATCCATCCGCTGTGGAGCAAAATTGCCCAAGGCCTGAGCGAGGTATTTGGCGCACCTGGAGCTCCCTTAATCTTGCGTTGGCTGATGGGACAGATTGCTTCGCCACTTACCGAGGCTGAGTCACAACTGCATGCAGCTGCCCTCGCCAAAGCGCTTAGCTGACCCCTTATTCGATAATGCGAATAACTGAACTGCGCTCGCGAATGAGTGATTACTTCAGCGATGCCGACACCTATGCCAGAGATATCGTCCACTCTGAACTTGGGGGAGTCACGGTCAATCAAGCCCTAGCTCGCGGTGATGAGGCCGGGGATATTTGGAAGGCTGTTGTGGCCCACAATCCGGAGATGCCCGCCCGCTTTAAGTAACCAGCGGCTTCCATAAAGTGAGATCAGGGCCTCGGCGTGTCCGGGGCAGCATCTGGCTATTCGAACAGGTGTTCGGTACTATTACCCCAATCCGAGCGTGAGTTCGGGTTATACCCAACCTGAGCGGTTCCACAGTTCCGCGAGAGCCAGCCTCCCGCCGTCAGTGGTCTTCCGTACCTTCAGGGCCAGATAACGATGCACGATGAAAGGTGTAGAGATGGCTTCAGATAAATCTGAGAAGCAATCCGAGAAAGTAAGTAATGAACGTAGCAAAGCCCTAGATACAGCCCTCGCCCAGATCGAGCGTCAATTTGGCAAAGGCTCAGTAATGAAGATGGGAGATCGCGGTCCAGTCGTCCAGGAAGTTATTCCTACCGGCTCCATCGCCCTCGACATCGCTCTAGGAATTGGTGGACTTCCACGAGGTCGCATCGTAGAAATTTATGGACCTGAATCTTCAGGTAAGACAACAGTCGCCCTTCACGCTATTGCAAATGCACAGCGCGCTGGCGGTATCGCTGCATTTATCGATGCCGAGCACGCACTTGATCCAGAGTATGCCCGCAAGCTTGGCGTCGATATCGATGCCCTTCTGGTCTCACAGCCAGATACCGGCGAGCAAGCTCTTGAGATCATGGATATGTTGGTTCGCTCCGGTGCTATCGATGTAATTGTCGTTGACTCGGTTGCAGCTCTTACCCCTCGCGCTGAAATTGAGGGCGAGATGGGCGATTCACATATGGGTCTTCAAGCTCGTTTGATGTCTCAAGCACTTCGTAAAATTACTGGTGCACTTCACAATTCAAATACCACCGCAATCTTTATCAACCAGCTCCGCGAGAAGATTGGCGTCTTCTTCGGAACACCTGAAACAACTACCGGTGGTAAGGCGCTTAAGTTCTATGCATCAGTCCGTATGGATATCCGTCGCATCGAAACCCTTAAGGATGGCCAAGACGCAGTCGGTAACCGCACTCGCGTTAAAGTCGTCAAGAACAAGATGGCTCCACCCTTCAAGCAAGCAGAGTTCGACATCATCTACGGTGTTGGAATCTCACGCGAAGGTTCACTTATCGACCTCGGCGTTGATGTTGGCGTCGTAAAGAAGGCTGGCGCTTGGTATACCTACGAAGCAGATCAGCTTGGTCAAGGTAAGGAGAATGCACGTCAATTCCTTATCGATAACCCAGATCTCGCAAACGATATCGAGTCAAAGATTCGCGCACATTATGTGCCGGTCGCCATTGACCCAGAGCTCGTTGCCGCAATTGATGAAGCAACTTCAGAGGTTGATTTCTAGCTCGCTAGAAATATATGAAGAGAGACCAAGAAGTAGAAGCTGATCCCTACTCCACCTCATATGAGGCAGCCCAGACGATTGCGCTCCACGCACTCGCACCCCGGGCTCGGAGTAGGGCTGAGCTTCATGCACTGCTGCTTAAACGAGATATTTCAGAGGAGATTGCATCCTCTGTCCTCGACAATTTAGAGCTGCAAGGTCTGCTCAATGATTTGGAGTTCGCGGGGCTCTGGGCCGAGTCCCGTGTTCGCCAGAAGAAGCTCTCCAAACGAGTAATCGCACAAGAACTCCGCGCTAAAGGCGTTGCACAAGACATTATCGAAGAGACCATTGATGGCATCGATGAAGAAGATGAGTACCAGATGGCCTTTGCGCTAGCCGAGCGGAAATATCGCTCCTGCTCTCACCTTGATCCAGAAGTTGCCTATCGCCGAATCTCCGGATTGATGGCCCGTAAAGGCTTTAGCCACACCATCACCTCACGCATTATGCGTGAATTGCTCGCAAGCTAAAGCAAACTACGATTGGCCAGTGGCCAGAACCTTTGTAGTCGAGACATATGGATGTCAGATGAATGCGCACGATACCGAGCGCATCGCAGGACTCCTCCTTGACGCTGGTTACCAAGAGGCGCTCGAAGGCTCTGATCCAGATTTAGTGGTTTTCAATACGTGCGCAGTACGAGAAAACGCCGATAACAAGTTGTATGGCAATCTCTCCTTCCTCGCTCCTCGTAAAAAATCTGACCCCGACTTTCAAATTGCCGTCGGCGGCTGCATGGCTCAAAAAGATCAAGATTCAATTATTAAGCGGGCTCCTTATGTGGATGTCGTATTTGGAACCCACAACATCGGTTCACTTCCCGCTCTGCTTGAGCGAGCACGGATTGAAGAAGAGTCACAAGTAGAGATTAAGGAATCGCTCGAACATTTCCCATCTACCTTGCCAGCACGTCGCCATTCAGCATTTAGCGGTTGGGTATCTGTTTCAGTTGGGTGCAATAACACCTGCACCTTCTGCATCGTGCCGACTCTTCGTGGAATTGAGAAGGATCGACCTGCCGCAGATATTCTCAACGAAGTGAAAGCTCTCGTAGACCAGGGAGTTATTGAAATTACTCTGTTGGGCCAAAATGTTAACGCCTATGGAGTTGAATTTGGCCAACGCGGAGCATTTGCTGATTTATTACACAAGTGCGCTGAAATCTCTGGCCTGGAGCGAATTCGATTTATGTCACCCCATCCGCGCGACTTTACCGACGACGTCATTCAGGCGATGGCGACTCATGACAATGTTATGCCGCACCTTCACATGCCGATGCAATCAGGTAGCGACAAAGTCTTGCAGGCGATGCGCCGCTCCTATCGCAGAGATAGATATATGGGCATCATCGAAAAAGTTCGCACTGCGATGCCTCACGCCACCATCACCACCGACATCATTGTTGGTTTTCCTGGCGAAACCGATCAAGATTTTGAAGAGACTATCTCGCTCACTAAAGAAGCTAAGTTCTTGGCGGCGTACACCTTCCAATACTCCAAACGTCCAGGCACTCCAGCCGCCACTATGCCCGACCAAATAAGTGATGCGGTTATGAAAGAGCGCTACACCGCGCTGCACCAACTTCAGCAAGAGATTTCCCATCACGTTAATCAGGAGGTCGTTGGCCAGGAGGTTGAAGTTTTGGTCGCTGATCACCTTGGACGTCACGACAGCGAGCGAGCTCGCATGAGCGGTCGCGCCAAAGATTTCCGCTTAGTTCACTTTGGAATTGACGCTGCTAACCCACCACGCATTGGTGATGCAGTAACAGTGAAAATCACGGAAGCTTCACCAAACTTTGTCGTTGCA
>CAIUHB010000172.1 GCA_903898855.1 uncultured Actinomycetes bacterium
GGCCGCGCCAAGGCATATGGCGCCGAAGGATCACGTCTCGTTGATTGCAAGAACGCACTTGTCGAAGAAGGCTTCGCAGCAATTGCTTGCGGCGCATTCCATATCCGTTCCGGCGGAAAGCAATATTTCAACACCACACCACTCGGCCGCGCAGTCACCGGCACCATGCTCGTTCGCGCAATGTTGCAAGATGGCGTCTCAATTTGGGGTGATGGTTCGACCTATAAGGGCAACGACATTGAGCGCTTCTATCGTTATGGATTGCTCGCAAATCCAAAACTTCGTATCTACAAGCCTTGGCTCGATCAAGATTTCGTCACCGAACTTGGCGGCCGCAAGGAAATGTCTGAATGGTTAGTCGCCCACAATCTTCCTTACCGCGATAGCACCGAGAAGGCATATTCCACCGATGCCAACATTCTTGGCGCAACTCACGAAGCGAAGCGACTTGAGCACCTAGACACATCCGTTGAACTCGTTGAACCCATTATGGGCGTTCGCTTCTGGGATGAATCAGTAAAGATTGCAACTGAAGATGTAAAGATTGAATTCGTTCAAGGCCGTCCAGTATCCATCAACGGTAAAGCACTTGATGCCGTTGCACTTATGGATGAAGCGAACAAAATTGGTGGCCGCCATGGACTTGGCATGGCCGACCAAATCGAGAACCGAATTATCGAGGCAAAGTCTCGCGGAATTTATGAAGCCCCAGGAATGGCTTTGCTCTTCATCGCATACGAGCGCTTGATTTCAGCAATTCATAACGAAGATACCATCGCGAATTATCACGCTGAGGGTCGTCGTCTTGGTCGCTTGCTCTATGAAGGTCGTTGGCTAGATCCACAATCACTCATGCTTCGCGAATCTTTGCAACGTTGGGTCGCATCAGCTGTTACAGGTGAAGTCACCATTCGTCTTCGCCGCGGCGATGATTACAGCATCATCAACACCACCGGACCACACCTTTCTTATCATCCAGATAAGCTCTCGATGGAGCGCACCGAGGATGCAGCATTTGGTCCTGGCGATCGCATTGGCCAACTAACTATGCGCAACCTTGATATTGCTGATACTCGCACCAAGCTCGAGATGTATGCCAGCCAAGGTCAACTCGGCGATGGACAGTTCCAACTCATTAAGGAACTCGAAGCCGAATAAGTCGCGTCTTTCCAACGCAACGACCTCAAAAGTAGAGCTGCGCCTTCTACCATTGGGATATGGCCACAATCGAAAAACAAGTTCAAACCCATATCAACGTTCAATTAACCGATCGCGATCGTCAGAGCGCATTCTTTCGCTGGGTACTAATCGCCCCGGTTTTCATCCTGCTGTATTCCCTTACCTCGATGGTTCACACAGGTTTATTTCTCTCTGGCTTTATCTTTGTTCCAGTAGTGCTCACACTGCTCTTTCGCGGGGTATATCCCAGTTATGTGCTGACCTTTAATCACGCGATCCTTGAGTTCAACTCCCGTCTCGCCGCGTATGCGCTGCTCTTGGTTGATGACTATCCATCAATCGAGCGCAATCCCAATATCGCAGTTGTAATCCCTGATATCGAGGGTGGAGCAGTCTTGAGCCGTGGCCTACCTCTTGTCAAATGGATATTTGCTATTCCACTTTTCATTGTAGGCGTCGTGTATTCAGTAATTGCAGCAGTATTCACCGTCTTTGCTTGGATCCATGTATCCGTTACCGGTACCTATCCAGGAAGCGTGCTCAAGTTCGTGCTGGGCACATTGCAATTCTGGAACCGAGTTATTGGTTACGCACTCTTGCTTGTAACCGATGAATATCCACCATTTTCGCTCGAGCTAAAGTACTAGCAATTTAAAGCAAAAGCGCCAGTTCCTGATTTAGGAGCTGGCGCTTTCTTTTCGTAATAATTAACTTGCGAGAGTTATCCCAACGTCTCGCGAAGTTGGCCGATATGAGCCTCGGTATGTCCGACAGCCTTGGCAAATACCTGTTGCAGTGTTACTTCACCAAGTTCGAAGTGAATGCCAACGCGGTTCCAATCGGATGCATCAGCATGTGAAAGCACATCTTCAATCAAACGATGTGTGCCGATGAAGGCAGCAAGAGAAGCCTGGGCATCACGCTTTGCATAGTTAGTGCGCTCTGGATATTCATCTTCATTAAAGGCAATAATCTGTGGCTTTTCGGCGGCCAAGATATGTAGGTAGCGAGTTGCAAAGTGAAGGTCGCCATCGGCCATGTGATGAATAATGTAAGCAGCCGACCATTGGTCAGGACCAGGTGATTCATTGAGTTGCGAGGCAGGAACGCTCTGCGCGAGATCGGCGAACTCTTTACCTAAACGCTTAAAGTCTGCGAGTAGTTCTGCTGGTGATGCGCTCATCTTTTCTCCCAATTAGCTCAATTTATGGATTAGTGCGGTGGTTCAATCTTGTGGGGATAAGGATAGCGAGTAATCTAAGGGCGTTGTCGGGGGAGTTCCCGACTGTACGACCAAGCTAATTCAGCAAAGGATTGATCAAGATGGCAAATAAAGAGCAGAAGAGCAATGCAAATACCAAGAAAGAGCCAAAGCTCTCCCTCAAGGAGAAGCGTCTTGCCAAGCAAGAGAAGGCAGCGAAGAAGAACGGCTAATTGCCCGTTCTGAGTTAGATAATTAAATCTGAGGCGGCGCGATATTCTGCAGAGTCAAGATTGCAGAGGTTGCTAGGCCACTTGGTGTTAGTACGCCGAGTCTGCCCATCGTGCCGCCAACGGTGAATCCATTTGCCGTCAGATAGCTTCCGGGAAGTGTTAGTACAAATCCAGTAGAAGTAAGTAAAGAGATATATGCCGTAGCGTCACGATTGACGATATCGCGGCCAATATAAACAGTCATCACGCCAGTGGTCCAGAATCCAGTTCCCACAATAGTGAATGTGGCACCAGATGCGTTTCCAGAATTTTCAGTGACCGAGATGATCGTCGGTTGAATTGTTGTGGTCGAGCTATCGGCCGCCGTGTATGGGGTAGAAGTGTCGAGACGCTGCGTCTCGGTCAAAATCAAGGTATGTGATCCACCGATATTCTGGCTGCCATCATTAGTCTGTAAGTGTGAAGTGAGCAAGATGAAAACTATGGTCTTGGTATCGGAAGCCGAAAGGTAATTAGCGGTTTGCGGAACTGAAATATTCACCACGCAAGTCGCGGCTGCCGCGGAATAAACCGCACCAGTGGCACTCATCGCACATGAACCAGAGACCAAAGTCCAGGTTATTGTTACGGTATCAACGCCGACTCCCGAGGCAAAGAGCGTTGCGGTATCCCCAACATCAACGGTGTAGGTATCCCAAATTCCAAATGATGAATAGGCATATGCGGTGGTTGGACTGCCAACGCGCAGCGATCTGGTGGCGCGATTGATAGTTAGTGAAGCAGTGTCATAAAGCGTGGAAACGTAATAGTCGAGTTGGGTGCCAGTCTTGGTGCCGTAACTCAGCGCAGTGATTACCGGCGTAACAACATAGTTGCCAGCCTTAGTCGGCATCACGGTATTTGTGGCCGAGTAAGTGTCGCCGGTATAAGCCGTGCCGCTGTAGTACAAGACAGTAGTGATGGTGTCGTTATTTACTAGGCCGATCGTCGTGATGGTGTCGTTCGGTCCTACGGCTGCGCCACCGTTATAGGTGTATGCCGGTGTCTGGTTGACGTGAACAGTGACGGTGTCGGCCTTGGTTACTGTCAAAGTTTCATTCATCGAGTCCGTAAGGCCAAGCGCATCTAACACAGTCACTGATTCAAGATAGTTGCCAGGAATTAGCGACGCGGAATTCGAATAAATAAGGCTATTTCCCGATGAGGTATCGACTAAAACTTTGCCACCATATGAAGAGCGTATAGAAAATACAAAAGCTGGCGTACCGCCAAAAACGATTATTCGTGGTGAGTTCGAGACTGTGCCATATTTAGCGACCAAATTAGCCGAAGCTCCCGATGAGTTATTCTTCAACATTCCAACAAATACATCTTGGTTGGAGTGTGGAACGAAAGTAAATCCGCTAACGGTAATGGTGTCTGAATAATTTCCAACGGCAGCAATATTTCCTAGCGCATCGACGCTAATTGCAACAACGCCACCTTTATTTCCACCAAGTGTTCCAAGGTAGTATCCAGTTCCTGTCGATGAGTATTCATATAACGCATCAAAAAGGCCTGGATAACTAAAAGTTGTTCCATCTACATATAAGTTTTGGTTTGACCCGCTTTGTAAGAAAATGTTTCCGTTCGCATCAACTCCTGCGTCCTTCCAATTGGCATTTCCAGTCCCAAAGGCATCGTACGCAGCTCGAGCCCACTGTTCCACTCCGGAGGAATTGAATTTGAATAGAATTCCCGCACTCATACCAGGAAAACTGTAGGTTTTCCCCATCAAAGTTGTGCCTTCTTTGACAGATCCATATGCGTAAAGATCGCCAGCGGGAGTTAGAGCCAGTCCTGCGATTTGATCTCCACTGCTAAAAATTGTGCTTGCTTCATTGATGTTTCCACCGCTATCTTGAGAGAGCCACTGTCCGATTCCATCAGATGAAAACTTAGCCACAAACATTCGCGAAAGAATATTTCCGCTGTTGCTCACATAGAGTGATGTTCCTGTTTGGTTACCAATATTCATAGTACCGAAGACATTTCCGGATATATAAATATTTCCAAGTAAATCTACTCCTATTCCGGATAGGAATGAAAAACTATTTTGATCTGAATTAGAATCAGATGTCAACCAGAGAAGATCACCGGCTGTACTAACCTTCAAAAATGTTGCTGCTCGTCCATAATTGAGTGGTCCAGTTATAACTGTCACTATGCCTGAAGGCGATGTGTAGCCGACTTGATCTTGGTTAGTAAATCCTAGGACGATATTTCCTTGGCTGTCGGTGGCTAGCCCAGAGAGCGGTACATTGCCCTGCGAGTTATTCGTGAATTCAAATATCGATCCCCAAATTGAGGCACCGTTAAGTGCACTCAATTTGTAGAGAAAATATGCTTGATGTGTGAAGTTTGGAAATAGAGTTGAACTATCGGAAGCAAGCAAGGCGGGCTTTGTCCGGCCTGCAACTATTACGTTACCTAGCCCGTCAGTAGTAACTTGATCTATTGTAAGACCTCCATTGATTGTGGAGAGGGTCTGAGTCCAAAGAACAGTTCCAGATTTGTTTGTCTTAATTATAAATGCGGAGTATTGAGAAGTAGGTGTGGTGTTTCCAATTTTAAATCCTGGATCACTCGTACCAACTGCATATGTGTTACCTGATGAATCAAGGTAGACGTTGCTCATGATACTGAATTTTCTAGAGATAAATTGATTGATAGATCCGGAGTCAATCCAGGAGTAAACATCACCAACCATGAGTTTTGGTGCGCTTCCTATATAAACCGTAGTTGTTTCATTTAAAGTCAGGCCTGTAGCGTCACTAGCGGAAGTGGTAATTAAGTTTGATGAGGCTTGTGCGGTGTTGCTTACCGCTAAAATCGCAGTTCGGGAGTCAATAGTCACTCCTTGAGGGGCGTTAATTAGAGTCCATGTAATTGGTGCGACTCCACCTCTTGATGTAAAGGATGGCGTAGTTGCAGGAGTGCCGAATGGTGTGCGTATTGGACCTCCTCCGCCAGTCAATTGGAATTGCGGAAATACGGTCAAGGTTGCCGAATCGGTATAGGCACTTACCGAGGCGCCAGAACCATTTGTATCGGTGACTTTGGCTCTGACTTTCACTCCGCTTAAAGATGTGTCCTGAAGTGGGAAGTCAGATCGGCCGATAGTTAATGTCGCGCCGGTCACTCCAAAATATTGGTTATTTTGGGATTCAGTGAGATTGCTCCAAGTTGCGGTGCCGGAATCTTGCTTCTGCCATTGATATGAACGTGTGTATCCGTCAGCCGGGGTTCCGCCAACCACAAAAGTTCCGTACTGGCCAACAGATGTTTTTGTATCCGATGGACTGATAAATGAAATTCCAATCAGTGGGAATTGAAGGTAAACAACTCCAGCAGAACCGCGGCCACCATAAGTGCCACAACCATCTCCGCCACCACCGGCGCCGTAACCCATATTGCTTGGTCCATCTTCACCGGGATTTCCATCAACGCCCCCAGCATTTCCGCTTCCTCCCGCAGCATGGCCGTTATCGCCACCGCCTGCCGCTCCAACAACGTTCCAACCTCCGCCACCACCACCGGCGCCGTAGTCATGCGTTGTTCCGCTTATAGAACTGGCTTGACCTTGAAGGCCTGGATATGGAGCTTGTTGCGCCAATGGTTGAATGCCACCGCCCCAACCACCGGAACTTGCGGCATAACCGGAAGCAATACCAGCAGTTCCTAGCAAGATTCCACCGCTTGCAACAGTCTGGGTATAACCAGCTTGTTGTGCTGCGTTGCCCGAAGGATTTGCGCAGACATCGTTATCCCAGTGCCCACGACCACCAGTACCGCCACCAGAAATAATATTTACGGTTGAATCTGCGGAAGAGACGAAAGTATTTCCGCCATCGCCACCTTTGAAAACCTTAGTCGTCGATAACGTTGGATCGACGGAATAACCGTTGATACCGCCAACTCCAACTTTAATTGTTAGGGTAGATGTACCAGCACTGATATTTACTTTGCCTTCAATTTGAGCACCGCCACCGCCACCAATACCTGCGTTAACACCTCCGCCACCGCCCCCGCCCACAATTAGCGCTGTAGGTGCAACTGAACTAATAGGAAGTGTCCAGCCACCTTGAGTAGTAATAATTGTTCGATTGAATTGGTACAGCATGTAAAGGCCCTGCACGCTTGAACTCTCTAC
>CAIUHB010000173.1 GCA_903898855.1 uncultured Actinomycetes bacterium
AACACCGCAATTACTTCTAACTCGACGTTCCTGCTATCCACACCGACCCATAGGTATCTTGGCTCTAGTCCTGCCGGCACCTTGAGTTCAATCCCATCATATCGTTCCATAACGAAAAGAACATGTCCGCGACCTATTTTATGCTTTCTCGCAGTTTGTGAGAATCTAACGGCGAACGAATCAATTTCAGAGTTCAATGAAGGCCATGACGGTGTTGTGCATGGTCAAAAAGTAGAAGAGAGCGGTTAGGTGTTAATTCATTCCTTTAAACTGTGGACATTCTCAACTGAATGTCAGCACAAAGTAATTTTAGAGAAGAAAAAAGGGCCTGATATAAATCAGGCCCTTCAAGCTCTAACTCACTCTCAATGATTAGCGGTGCTTAAGCGAGGTCGAAACGATCCGCTTCCATCACCTTTGTCCAAGCGCCAACGAAGTCCTCTACGAACTTCACTTTGACATCGGAGGAGGCATAAACCTCTGCAAGTGCGCGTAGCTGGGAGTTAGAACCAAAGACGAGGTCGGCGCGAGTAGCGCTCCACTTCTTCTTTCCGCTCTTTGCATCCACGCCATCAAAGCGATCAGCCTTCTCGGAGGTTGGCTTCCAAGTGGTTGCGATATCCAAGATATTGACGAAGAACTCATTAGTTAACGCCCCTGGCTTTGATGTGAGTACACCAGTGGCAGAGCCATCGGTATTTGCGCCAATTGCGCGCAAGCCACCAACGAGAACCGTCATTTCAGGAGCGGTTAAACCAAGTAGCGCAGCCTTGTCGAGCAGCATGTATTCAGCTGGATGAGTGTTGCTCTTCTTCTGGAAATTGCGGAAGCCATCGGCGCTTGGCTCAAGAACTGCAAATGATTCAACATCTGTCATCTCTTGTGTGGCATCGGTACGGCCCGAAGTAAATGGAACCTTGACCTTTACGCCAGCTGCCTTGATTGCCTTTTCAACGCCGACGACACCAGCAAGGACAATCAGGTCCGCCATGGATACTGGCTTAGTCTTATTGACCTTGTTGAACTTAGCTTGAACTTTTTCTAGGGCAGTAAGAATCTTCTCGAGTTCTGCTGGATTGTTTGCCTCCCACTTGCGTTGTGGCAAGAGGCAAATGCGAGCGCCATTTGCGCCACCGCGCTTATCGGTATTGCGGAAGGTTGATGCCGATGCCCACGCAACGAAAACTAACTCACGAGTGGAAAGCTTGCTGGCAACGATTAACTTCTTGAGTTCTTCAACCTTCTTTGGTCCCATTGCACTCTTTGGCGCCTTTGGAACTGGATCTTGCCAAATGAGTTGTTCGGTCGGAACTTCTTTGCCCAAGTAACGGGCGATTGGTCCCATATCGCGGTGTGTGAGCTTGAACCATGCACGAGCAAAAGCGTCGGCAAACTCAGCTGGATTTTGATGGAAGCGACGGGAAATCTTTTCGTAGGCGGGATCGACGCGCAGTGCGAGATCTGAGGTCAACATAACTGGAGCGTGCTTCTTGCCCTTGATATGTGCATCGGGAACCGAGTTAGCGGCAGCGCCACCCTTGGGAATCCACTGTTTTGCACCTGCTGGGCTCTTGGTCTGCTCCCATTCAAAACCGAAGAGCACATCAAAGTAGGAGTTGTCCCAAGTAATTGGTGTTGGGGTCCACGCGCCTTCTAAACCAGATGAGATCGTGTTCTCGGCATTTCCAGAACCCATTGTGTTCTTCCAGCCAAAGCCCATCTCCTCCATCGCTGCGCCTTCTGGCTCAGTTCCAACATACTTACCTGGATCGCCGGCGCCGTGAGTCTTGCCGAAGGTATGGCCACCAGCAACGAGCGCGACCGTCTCTTCATCATTCATCGCCATGCGAGCAAAGGTTTCGCGAATATCGCGAGCCGAGAGAAGTGGATCTGGGTTTCCGTTAGGACCTTCTGGGTTAACGTAAATCAATCCCATTTGAACTGCAGCTAGTGGATTGTCCAGGTCACGATCACCGGAGTAACGCTTGTCATCTAGCCACGTATCTTCCTTGCCCCAATAAGTCTCA
>CAIUHB010000174.1 GCA_903898855.1 uncultured Actinomycetes bacterium
GAGCCAGGTAGCGCTGATGCTTGGGCGGTGAAATTATCCTGATCTGCAATCAAGAGAATCGAAATAAATGCCAAGATCAGAATGATTCCTTGGATATAAATTCCGGCAGGATCCATTGCAACTGATTTAACCGCTGCGGTAATTGAACTCTGGTTATGAACGCGCCAGAGCCAAGCAAAGGAGAGGAAAACGCTGGCGAGAGCAATGCCAAGTTGGAGCGTTGCGCGATGCGCCTTGCTCACAAATGCTTCGACGAGAACGCCAAGAAGTGCGCCACCGAGGACGATCAGAATTGGAGCAAGTAGTGCGTAGTTGAGTACTGGTGCGCTCATCTTTACTTACCTGCCTTAGCTGCTGGATCGATTACCCCAGCATGTTGCATTACAACTGCAGAGGTTGGATTAATGATGTCGAGAACCGGCTTTGGGTAGAAGCCAAGGAATACGATTACGGCGATGACGGGTGCAATCGCAATTTTCTCGCGTAGACCGAGGTCTGCTAAACCTTCATTGCCAGCCTTTGTCTCACCGTGGAGCGATTTCTGAACTGCAATCAAGACATAAAGCGCAGCCAAGATAATCGCCAAAGTTGAAGCGATAGCCGCAACTGGATAGCGCGTAAAAGTTCCGAGTAGCACAAGAAATTCGCTCACGAAGCTGGAGAGCCCTGGAAGTGCAAGTGCGGATAGCCCGGCGATAAAAAATGACCAAGCCAAGACTGGAGTGACTCTTTGGAGGCCACCGAAATCTTCAATCTGTGATGACTTGCGGCGATAGACCATCCAACCGGCGGTCATAAAGAGCGCGGCGGTAGAGAATCCATGGTTAAACATGTAGAAGGTGGCGCCAGAGAGACCTTGCGAAGTCATCGCGAAGATTCCCAAAGTGATGACACCGAAGTGAGAGATTGATGTAAAGGCAATAAGACCGTTGATATCTCGTTGACCAATGGCGAGAAATGCGCCATAGAGAACCGAGATAACTGACAAGGTAATAATTGCTGGTGTAAATGTCTTGGTTGCATCTGGGAACAAGGTCATGCAGAAACGGATCATTCCGTACGTTCCGACCTTATCCATCACGCCAAGCAAGAGAATGGATGTTCCGGGAGTCGCAGATTTTGCGGCCTTAGGAAGCCAGGTGTGAAGCGGCCAGAGTGGTGCCTTAATTGCAAAGGCGATAAAGAATCCAAGGAAGAGCCAGTTCTGGGTTGGCTTATCGATTGTTAGCGTCGCCAACTTAGTGAGGTCGAATGTTCCACCGATTTGGTTGGTGGCAATGATGTAAGTGCCAATTAGCGCAGCCAACATCAACAATCCGCCGAAGAGGCTGTAGAGCAAGAACTTAAGGGCTGCTGCAGCGCGATCGCCGCGACCATATCCACCAATAAGTAGGTAGACCGGAATCAGCATCGCCTCAAAGATGACGTAGAAGAGGAAGACGTCGGTGGCGGCAAATACGCCAACCATCATGGTCTCGGAGATCAAAATCAGAATGTAGAAAGTTTTGGCGCCCCAACGACCGCCTTCTGATTCATGCCAACCTGCAACGAGCACAATGGGAACCAAGATAGTGGTGAGCAGAATAAGTACAAGTGCGATTCCGTCGATGCCGACTGCGTAATTGATACCAAAGCTTGAGATCCAGGAATTGCTTTGGACGAATTGGTAACCAGTCACGCCGCTCTTGAACTGAAGCGCCATCACAATAGAAACTGCAAGTACTAGTAATGAAACGGCGATCGAGAGCTGCTTGATGAGCTTAACCTGAGCCTTTGGCACAAATGCCAAGGCAATCACACCAATAAGCGGCAGAAGTTCGATAGTGGTCAAGATGCTCACAAGGTCACCATCCAAATTGTTGCAATGAGCGCCAGTAAGCCGATCAGCATTACTAATGCATAGGTACGGACATAACCATTTTGCAGCTTACGAACCCAACCGGAAACGGTTGCGAGCGTAAATCCAACTCCGCGAACTGCGCCATCGACGATGGCCTCATCGGTATAAACTAGACCCGAGGTGAGCTTCTGGCCTGGGCGCATAAGAACTGCTTCGTTAAATGAATCTTGGTAGAGATCTTTGCGCGCTGCCTTCGTGAATACTGAAACTTTTTCTGGAGCCACGGCAGGAACAGTGCGGTATTTAATGATGGCAAAGGCCACGCCGATAACTACTACTCCAAGTGCGAGAAGTGAAACCACAATTGGCTTCATCAACTCTTTGCCACTTTCGACACCAGATGCGTTAACGACTGGAGCGAGCCAGTTAACCCTTGCGCTACCAGAGGCAAGTAAGAAACCAGAGGCGACTGAGCCAATTGCAAGAATTGCCATTGGGAGCCACATCAAGAATGGACTCTCATGTGGATGCGCCTTCTCATCCCAACGCTTTGCACCA
>CAIUHB010000175.1 GCA_903898855.1 uncultured Actinomycetes bacterium
AAGGATAAAAAATGAAGAAGAACCTTCGTAACCGGATCGTCGCAGCCAGCGTTGGCGCCGCACTTCTCCTCGGACCAACCGCTGCCTTCGCTGATACAACCCCAGCTCCAACAACATCAGCTGTCCCAACCAAGACCAAGGTCACCTCTGCTGACCAGGCAGCATACAAAGCCGCACTCGCTGCCTACCGTGTCGCCCTTAAGGATTGGCAAGATGCACGAAATAAGGCCCAGGCTGATTACAAGGCATCACTCGTTGCCTACCGCGACGCCTTAAAGGCGCATCAAGCTTCCCTAAAGTCGATTGATGCAACTTTTAACGCAGCAGTAGCAGCAGCCAAGGCCGCTTACGCAACTGCCACCGCTGGTACCCCAACTGCGGCAGCACGCCAAGTAGCTTTGAATGCTCGTGTTGCAGCGGTCGCCGCAGCGACGAATGTTCGTGCGGCAGCAATCGCAGCACTTCCAACACTGCCTACAAAGTTGACTCCACCTGTAGTCGCTCCAAAGCCAGTCGCACCTGTAAAGCCTTAATCGGCTAACACATGCGAGCGCCTCCTGTCGGGGGAAGCGCTCCAAAGGACCCGCCTCTTCCAAGAGACGGGTCCTTTTTTATTGTCAGTTAATTGGAAGGAAATGGTCGTAACGCACTATTCATCTTCATTGGTTACTCTTAACAATATAAATTAAATATATAAATGAGGAGATCTGATGAGCGGCGAAAGCAAATGCCCATTTACTGGAAGCAAGTTAGCAAGCGAAGGAACATTCAACCAGGACTGGTGGCCTAACCAGCTAAATCTAAAAGTTCTGCAATACAACTCCTCTCAGGCAGATCCGATGGATCCTGATTTTAATTACGCCGCAGAATTTAAGAAGTTAGATTTACAAGCAGTCATCGCGGATCTTCGCGCATTGATGACCGATTCCCAAGATTGGTGGCCAGCCGATTACGGTCACTATGGTCCCTTCTTTATTCGCATGGCTTGGCATAGTGCGGGTACATACCGCACCTTTGATGGTCGTGGCGGTGGTGGCTCAGGGATGCAACGCTTTGCACCTCTTAACAGCTGGCCCGATAACGTCAATCTCGATAAGGCTCGTAGATTGCTCTGGCCAATTAAGCAGAAATATGGCAAGCAGATTTCATGGGCTGACCTATTAATTCTCACTGGCAATGTTGCACTTGAATCTATGGGCTTCAAGACCTTTGGTTTCGGCGGCGGCCGCGTCGATGTATGGGAGCCAGATGAAACCTACTGGGGCAAGGAAGCGGAGTGGCTTGCAGATAACCGCTATAGCGGTGATCGCGATTTAGAAAATCCACTTGCTGCGGTTCAAATGGGATTGATTTATGTAAACCCTGAAGGTCCTAATGGAAATCCAGATCCTCTCCTCTCTGCTCGTGATATTCGCGAGACATTTGCCCGCATGGCAATGAATGATGAAGAGACAGTTGCCTTGATTGCCGGCGGTCACACATTTGGAAAGACTCACGGAGCCGCAGACCCAAGTAAGTATGTTGGCGCTGAACCTGAAGGCGCAGATATTCAAGAGATGGGTCTGGGTTGGAAGAACTCATTTGGTACCGGAAATGCTGGAGACACAATCTCAAGTGGATTAGAAGGAGCATGGACTCCAACTCCAACAACATGGGACAACTCTTACTTTGATGTCCTCTTTGGA
>CAIUHB010000176.1 GCA_903898855.1 uncultured Actinomycetes bacterium
AGTTGAGCGGTAAATGCTTTGGTAGATGCAACAGCGATTTCTGGGCCTGCGTGGGTATAGAGAACTGCATCTGATTCACGTGGAATGGTGGAGCCATTTGTGTTGCAGACAGAGAAAACTCGAGCACCGTGGGAACGGGCATACCGCATCGCCATCAAGGTATCCATCGTCTCGCCTGATTGCGAGATCGGAATGACCAAAGTATTGGCATCCACACTTGGTTCGCGGTAGCGATACTCCGAAGCTAGTTCTACATCGACCGGGATGTTGGCCCACTTCTCGATAGCATATTTTCCAACGAGTCCGGCGTGATAGGCAGTGCCGCACGCAATGATGACAACTTTTGAAATTCCAGCCAGATCGATTCCGGCGGTAATTTCTGGATCTAACCCAGAGAGACGGCCAATTAAAGTATCTGCAATTGCCTTTGGTTGTTCGTAAATTTCCTTCAACATAAAGTGGGCATATCCCCCGCGTTCGGCTGCGCTGGCATCCCAAGAAATTTCATATTCCTTAAGCGGCAATACTTTTCCGCTCAAATCTGTGACTACAACTGAGGTGCCCGTAATATCAACGACTTCATCTTGCCCAAGTTCTAGCGCACGCTTGGTATGAGCGATGAAGGCAGCAACATCTGATGCCAAGAACATCTCGCCATCGCCAACGCCAACAACCAACGGTGAGTTGCGACGAGCTCCAACAATTCGACCTGGTTCGTCCGCATGAATTGCAAGCAAGGTGAAAGAGCCTCGAAGTTCGGCGCATACTTCGCGCATCGCTGCCGCCAAGTCGCCGTTATGCGCTTTGCGGGCATCGCTGAGCAAGTGAACTACGGATTCGGTATCGGTCTCGGACTTAAATACGTGGCCACGCTTTTCAAGTTCAGCGCGAAGCTCTACATAATTTTCAATAATTCCGTTATGGATGAGTGCGAGCTTGCCCTCATTATCTAGATGTGGATGGGCATTGGTATCGGTTGGTCCACCATGCGTAGCCCAGCGAGTATGACCAATTCCGCTATGTGATTTAGGGACGGCATCTCCCAGAATTTCTTCGAGGTTACCTAGTTTGCCGGCGCGCTTTTCGATCCAGAGTGGTTCACCAGATTTAACAACGAGGGCGATGCCAGCTGAGTCATAACCGCGATATTCCAGTCTGCGCAAACCTTCAAGAACTGGCGAGAGAGCTTCGGCCTTACCGGTGTATCCGACGATGCCACACATGTAACGGCTCCCTTAATTAATGACTACTTAAGCTCTAATCTTACTATTTCCGCCAAGCTTGCGGCGTGCTCTTGCGCTTCTTTCTCTGTTTCGGCCTCCACCATCACCCGTACCAAAGCCTCGGTTCCAGATGCGCGGACCAAAACTCGACCTTTATCTCCGAGTTTGGATTGACTATCTGCAATTGCTTGCGCGATTGCCTTGGAGCTCTCTAGTTTTGATTTATCAACTTCATTGACGTTGATCAAAACCTGTGGAAAGCGCTTCATTACTTGTGCAAGTTCTGCCAGAGATTTACCGGTGGCAGCCATAACTTGCATGAGCTGAAGCGCAGTTAAAACTCCATCGCCAGTATTTGCGTGTTCACGAAGAATGATATGACCAGATTGTTCGCCACCAAGTATGTGGTTATTGGCCAACATATTTTCCAGTACATAGCGATCGCCTACTGCGGTCTTCTCGACCTTAATTCCGCGCTCTTCCATGGCCTTAACAAAACCAAGATTAGACATCACAGTGCCGACGACAGTTGGGACTTTGAGATGGGTAGCCAATATCGCCATGATGAAATCGCCATCGACAACTTCGCCATTGGCATCAACGGCCAAACAACGATCGGCATCGCCATCGTGGGCAATTCCTAAATCGGCGCCGCTCTCTTTCACCTTTGCAATGAGATTCTCCATATGTGTGGAGCCACAACCATCGTTGATATTCCAACCATCAGGGCTATTTGAAATTGAGATGACCTTCGCGCCAGCGCGATGATAAGCAGTCGGTGCTACATCGAAAGCTGCGCCATTGGCACAATCCACAACAACGGTAAGTCCCTTAAGTGGGGTGGAGAGCGATGAGAGTAAGTGGAAGAGATATCGCTCGGCAGCGCTCTGATCATTGATTACTCGACCAACACCGCGACCGGTAGGACGCTCCCAACTTTCACCAAGGCGGGCTTCAATCGCTGCTTCCAGCGCATCATCGAGCTTGCCGCCACCTTTGGAGAAGAACTTAATTCCGTTATCCGGCATGGGGTTGTGGGAAGCCGAGAGCATCACGCCAAGATCAGCGCCAGATTCTGCGACTAGGTGTGCAATTGCTGGCGTGGGTAAAACACCTACGCGATAAACATCAACACCAGCGCTTGCTAAACCTGCAACTACGGCAGCTTCTAGAAATTCTCCGGAGGCGCGTGAATCTTGACCAACAATTGCACGAGGGCGATGGCCAGAAAATGCGCCAGCTTCTCCGAGGATATGTGCAGCAGCGACTGCTAAATCAAGTGCTAGTTCTGCAGTTAGATCGCGATTAGCAAGCCCTCTTACACCGTCGGTGCCGAAGAGGGCCATTAGCGAATATTCGAATCGATAAGGTGAATTAACGCTTGCTGTATTGCGAGCGCTTACGTGCCTTCTTCAGACCGTACTTCTTACGCTCGATAACACGTGCATCACGTGAGAGGAAGCCAGCCTTCTTGAGCGCTGGACGGTTTGCATCTGTATCAATTTCATTGAGTGCACGAGCAACGCCAAGGCGAAGTGCTCCTGCTTGTCCTGATGTTCCGCCGCCGTTGATGCGAGCGATGACATCGTATGCACCTTCAGCACCAACAGTGCGGAAAGGTTCAGAGACGAGTTGTTGGTGAACTTTATTTGGGAAGTAAACATCGAGTGACTTGCCATTAACGACCCACTTACCTGAACCAGGTACTAGGCGAACGCGAGCAACAGCTTCCTTACGACGACCGGTGCCGCCTCCTGGTGCTGTGATTGCTGGGCGGTTGGTTGCAGCAGCTGGTGTGCTGGTGCTGTAAGAAGTAGGAACTTCGTCCAAATCAGCGTCAATGGTGGTATCGAAATCTGACATTAGTTATGGCTCCTATTACTTCTTCACGATTTGGGAAACTTGATTGAATACGAAAGGTGTTGGGTTCTGCGCAGCATGTGGATGTGTTGGGCCGGCATAGACCTTGAGCTTTGTTCCGACTGAACGGCCAAGCTTGTTCTTTGGAATCATTCCAAGGATTGCCTTCTCAACAACGCGAGTTGGATCTTGGTTGATCAAATCTGAGTAGACGATAGATGTCATACCACCTGGGAAACCTGAGTGGTGGTGAGCAAACTTCTGTCCAGCTTTTTGTCCGGTAAGAACAACCTTCTCTGCGTTGATAACAACGACGAAGTCACCCATATCGATATGTGGTGCGAAGGTGGTCTTGTGCTTTCCGCGAAGTAGGACGGCTGCATGGCTAGCAAGACGACCTAGTACAACGCCTTCTGCATCAATGACATGCCACTTGCGTGAAACGTCACCGGCTTTTGGTGTAAATGTGCGCACGAGGTATCTCTCTTTCTAGCTTTAAGTTCTGATTTTCTTCGGTTTACTTCTGGACTTGTTGGTACTAGCCCCGTGGCCGTGTGGCCGCTTGAGCAGAGGGCTAGGTTACCCGCCAGCGTGGGGTGGGGTCAAAATGGGTTCCGCCCCTCAATCTAAGTCAATCTAAGCGGGCTAGGTGAGCGGAATTAAGCGGTAGCCGACCCCTCGGATGGCGGAAATGACCCTGGGGCCACCGGCCGACTTGATCTTGAGGCGAAGGCGAGAGGCATGGGTATCTAGGAGGTGATCACTCGAATATTCCACCGAACCACCAATCGCTTCAATAACTTGTTCCCGAGTGAAGACTCTGGTGGGTTGCTCCATGAGCAAATGAATTAAGTCGAACTCGGTCTTAGTTAAAGCCACTCGATTCTCACCGATGGATAGCTCGCGCGTCTCGGTAT
>CAIUHB010000177.1 GCA_903898855.1 uncultured Actinomycetes bacterium
ATGGCATCTAGAAACCTTCTCAATTTAGAGTCGGTCTCCAAAGCCTTTGATATCCGCCCGCTGCTAGATAGCGTCTCGCTTGGAATTAATGAGGGCGAGCGAATCGGAATCGTTGGTCGCAATGGCGGCGGCAAGAGCACCCTGCTTAAAGTGATGGCTCAAATCGAACCGGTGGATGCTGGTCGAGTATCGATCGCCGGTGGCGTCAGCGTTGGAATCTTGAGCCAGATAGATCGCGCCGATTCCGGTGCCAGCGTTCGAGATGTAGTTCTGGGCGATCGTGCCAGTCATGAGTGGGCTGGAGATGCTGGCGTGCGAGAAGTACTCACGGGATTATTTGGCGGGTATGACGATCATTTACTCGATCGCGAATTCTCTAAATTATCGGGCGGAGAGCGCAGAAGAGTTAACCTGGCAAAGCTACTAGTCGGAGATTTTGATTTAGTTCTCTTAGATGAACCAACCAACCACTTGGATGTGGAAGGTGTTGCTTGGCTCGCCGAACATATTAAGAACCGAAAGAAGTTAGCCGTTGCAGTTATTACTCACGATCGTTGGTTCTTGGATGAAGTATCGGAACAGACCTGGGAAGTTGTCGATGGCAAAGTCTTGGCTTATGAAGGCGGATACTCTGCCTTTGTCTTATCGAAAGCTGAACGCGCTCGCCAAGTTTCAGTAGAAGATGCCAAACGAAATATGTTGATTCGCAAAGAATTGGCCTGGCTTCGTCGCGGTGCGCCTGCTAGAACTGCCAAGCCGAAGTTTCGAATTGAGGCTGCCAACACATTAATCGCAAATGAGCCGCCACCTCGCAATGAAACCGAACTTTTAAATTTTGCTACCAATCGACTTGGTAACACTGTCTATGAAGTCCATCAGGCGACAATCGAAGTTCCTGGAAAAGTATTACTACAAGATTTTTATTGGAACGTTGGGCCAGCAGATCGCATCGGAATCGTAGGAGTTAATGGCGCTGGTAAGACAACGCTTATTCGAGCTTTACTTGGTGAAATTAAACCGAGTGCTGGAAAGATTGTTACAGGAGTTACGGTTAAAGCCGCCTTTCTCTCACAGCACTTAGAAGAACTAGATCCAACCTGGCGAGTTTTGGAGGCGGTCGAGAAGGTCGCTAATCGAGTACAACTCGGCAATGGCAAAGAGCTATCGGCCTCCCAGCTCTGCGAAAAGCTAGGCTTTAACACCGATTCCCAGTGGACTCCAGTGGGCGATCTATCTGGTGGTGAACGCAGGCGGCTGCAACTCACTCGCCTTTTGATGGATAGCCCGAATGTTTTAGTGCTTGATGAACCCACCAACGACTTCGATGTCGAAACACTTACTGCACTTGAGGATTTGCTCGACTCATTTGGTGGAACCCTGCTCGTTATCTCTCACGATCGATATTTCCTAGAGCGAGTGTGTAATACCTTCGTTGGGCTACTAGGCGACAAAAGCCTGCGTGATTTACCCGGCGGAATCGACCAATATCTTCAGCTACGCCACTCTGCTGTGAAGAATCAGGGCGCGAGTGCAAAAACAAAGGCAAGCTCATCAATTTTAGAGATTAAAGCGCTTAAGAAAGAGG
>CAIUHB010000178.1 GCA_903898855.1 uncultured Actinomycetes bacterium
CTTCTGGTGTTAATGACATGACATTTCCTTTTCATCTTTTACTACTGACCAGAGGTCTACCGGTTTGGATCACGGAAGAACGCTTACTCGTGGACTGGTGAAGTCTAAAGGAAGCCTGTGGATAACCCAAATTGAGCGTGGATTATCGGAAATTGCTTCGCTTGTAAATAAAGACTGTGCCGATTTGTGATTGCGCTTGGCTGATAGCAACATCTGTTGGAGTCAACGTCGCCGTCAGGCGTTGAGCACCGGAGATAGATGGCTCCCAGAGACAGGTAGCCAAATAAGTGGGATATGAACCAGTAGTCGCTTGGGCCAAACAATTTGGAATACGTTTACCAGAAATATAGAAGCGCATCTTGCCTGGCGTATCTGAGGTGACTGTAACCGTGACAGCTCTTCCCTTGTAGGCAGATCCAGATAGTGAAGGGGCGGCAAGATTGGCGTTTTCAACGACATCCGTCACCGTTATTTTAAGTGCAGATTCAGAGTAGTTGCCCGACATATTCGTTGCTCGAATAGTGATGTCGTAATCATTATTTCCGCCAGTATCAGCCTTTGCCTCAAAATCTGGAGATGCAATAAAGCGAATTCGAGCTGTAACGCTATCAACTGTCACAATCGTGAAGAACGAAGAATCAACTAACGGGCGGATAGTGATTGTTGAAGACTCTGAAACCGTGACAGTCGCCGCGTTAGTGGTTATGGGTGTGTTTTCCGCGATTGAAGATGTAGAAGAATTAGTAAATACCGGCATCAAATAACGGATAACTATAACTCCACTTCCGCCGTCTCCACCTTTTGCAGCACCAGCACCAACCAAGCCGCCGCCACCGCCACCGCCGCCAGTATTTGAAGTTCCATTAGTACCGGCGCTTGTAGTTGCCGAACCTGCACCACCACCGCCATTTCCTCCGCTACCGGCAGTGCCAATATTATTTGTACTACCACCACCACCGCCTGCGAAATAAGTTTGCGATGTTACGAGATGGCCGACTGTTAGGTTGTTCTGTGCATTGGCTGTAATCCAGGAGATGGCAAGACCTACGCCACCAGATCCAGCACCAGATGAATTTGCGGAAGCGCCTACGGCTCCTGCACCACCGCCACCGCCGCCTACATAAATGCTGCCGTTGTTAAATCCTGAATTTCCAGCACTACCTTGTCCGGACGTTCCTGTTCCAGGAGCTTGTGCGCAACACCCACCACCGCCACCAGAGCCACCGTTTCCCGCAGCAGAGTTATACGCGCCACCACCTCCACCTATGGCAGTTTGGGTAGTTAACCCACCACCCGAAACAACGCTATTAGATCCATTACTTCCATTGTTACCCGTGCTTGAAGTTGCTGGCCCACCTGCACCACCGCCACCGACTGAAATTGAAACATCAGTTGCATTGATGGCTTGACTTTGCGCATTAATAAGCCCTCCCGCGCCACCGCCGCCAGAATGTCGAGCGCCACCGCCGCCACCTCCGGCAACCACAAGGAGATCGATATTGGTGACCCCTATTGGTGGTGTCCACGTGTAACTCTGTACAGATTTAAATGCCACGTAGCAAGAGTTGCCATCTCGATATACGGATACTCCAGATGTTGAATCAACTGTCTGCACGCAGGGCGCAGTTCCGGTAGTCAAAGCGTTGGCAGTGCTAGGTACGAATGCTTGAATGGAAGAAATAAAAAGCAGCAAGACCGCAGAATTGAATTTACTGCTCAGTAAGCCGGCGCGCTTCATCACAATCTTTCTTCATTTGAACCAATAAATCATCTAAACCGTTAAATTTCAAAGTTGGGCGTAGATACCAACCAAACTCAATTGACGCTTCCTTATCGTAAAGATCGAGACCTTGTTGATCTAGTGCATAAGCCTCAACTTGGCGACCGCGATCACCTTCAAATGTTGGGTTGGTACCGATTGAAATTGCAGCTGGCCAGAAGTTAATTCCTACGGTGAGCCATCCGGCATAAATTCCATCTGCTGGAATTGTCTGGCCATCAATCTTTCCGATATTTGCAGTTGGGTAGCCGATCTCACGACCACGCTTTTCACCGTGCACGACAATTCCATCAAGTCGATGTGGTCTCGAGAGCAGGCTCCGCGCCTCTTCTACCTTTCCTTCAAGGACCAAATTGCGAATTCGGGAAGAAGAAATAACCTCTGCTCCCCCGGCTAGCTCTTGAACATCGACGGTGAAGTTGTACTTCAAGCCATCCTTGATTAATGAATCGACGGTTCCGGCAGCCTTAGCTCCATAGGTGAAGTTCTTTCC
>CAIUHB010000179.1 GCA_903898855.1 uncultured Actinomycetes bacterium
CGGAGTTGTTCTTCGCGCGCAGTCTTTGGTGCGCCAACTTCTACCTGCTCTTGAATCCAACGACGCTCTTCGGCATTTTCGATATACATATATTCGATACCGATGGTGCGGCAATAGGAGTCGCGCAAACGACCAAGAATTTTACGAAATGGAAGACGTGGCTTGCCACCAAATCCACCGGTTGGGAATTCGCGATCGAGATCCCAGAGTGAAAGTCCGTGGGTTACAACATCCAAATCTGGATGTGAACGTTGTTGATACTCAAGTGGATCGATATCTGCCATCAAGTGGCCTGAGGTGCGATATGCCTGAATGAGTTGTTGTACGCGAGTTGCTTTATCTAACTTGCCATCAAACTCATCTTGAGCGGAGTTCGCGAAATCTTGCACCCAACGAATTGGAACATATGGAATACGAAGTGCGGCAAAGATCTCGTCATAGAAACCTTCGGCGCCAAGTAGAAGTTCGTGAATGCGGCGAAGGAAATCACCTGATTGTGCGCCTTGAATAATTCGGTGGTCGTAGGTGCTGGTTAGTGTGATGACTTTGCTGATGGCTAGTTGCGCCAAAGTCTCTTCATTTGCACCAGCAAACTCGGCTGGGTAATCCATTGCGCCAACGCCGAGGATTAATCCTTGACCCTGAACAAGACGTGGAACTGAGTGAACGGTTCCGATTGTTCCTGGGTTTGTTAGCGATGCAGTGGTGCCGGCAAAATCTTCAACGGTGAGCGCGCCGGTGCGTGCCTTCTTTACTGTCTCTTCGTAGGAAGCCCAGAACTGACCAAAGTCGAGATCTTCGCAGCCCTTAATAGAAGGAACGAGAAGTTGGCGGCTGCCATCTGGCTTGGCCAAGTCGATTGCGATACCCAAGTTAATGTGTTCTGGACGGCCGATGGCTGGCTTATCTTCGTGAACGGCGTAAAAGCAGTTCATCTCTGGCATCGCGCGCATTGCCTTGATCATCGCGTAACCGATGATGTGGGTGAATGAAACCTTGCCACCCCGACCGCGCTTGAGGTGGTTATTAATAACGGTGCGGTTATCGATCATTAATTTTGCTGGAACTGCGCGAACGGATGTTGCAGTTGGGACCGTTAATGAAGCTTCCATGCTCTGGACGACGCGTGCACCAACACCGCGGATTGTCTCGAGAGTAGATGCGCCAGGTGTTACCAATGTTGGAATCGGCTTCACAACCGGATCAGCAGGAGTAGGTGCGTTGTTATTTACTGGCTGATTCATAATCGGCGTCTCCGTTGTTGGTGTTGAAGGCGGTGTCGAAATATTTGGTGTGGTTGGTGCGGCTTGTGTGGTCTGTGCGGCCTGTGGAACAGAATGAGCAGAAGGTGGAGTGGCAGTAGGGGTAGAAACTTGTGTTGTTGAAGTCGCCACAGCTGAAGCAGCTACAGGAGCAGCCGCCACAGGAGTAACTGGCGTTAACACAGTCGTGGTTGGCGCGAATGCACCAGTTGGCGCGGTTGCGTGCGCAGAAGTGGTTGATGGAGAAAGCGATGAAGTATCTGTGCTCTTA
>CAIUHB010000180.1 GCA_903898855.1 uncultured Actinomycetes bacterium
AAGCGAATGCTAGGCGTTATTGATAATCCATATTTCTCACCAGCCGATGCGGCGATGAAGCAAGCAGCAGAAGAAATGGGCGTTGGCCACACCTTTAAGTTGGCGCCACTGGGAATCTATTTCGGCGAGCACGAGAATCAGAAATCGAAAGATCCATTCTTTGGTGGACTTGGCCCTGATCGCGTGGGCTGTAATCAGTGCGGTGCATGTATGACTGGCTGCAGATATAACGCCAAGAACACGCTGCCTAAGAATTATTTAGGACTTGCCGAGAAGGCCAGCGCGAAAGTATTTCCTGAGCAAACAGTTGTAAAGATTGAAGAGCAGAGCGATAAGTCCTGGAAGGTATATACCCGTCGAAGTTCAAGCTGGTTTGGTCGGAATCAAGTATTTACTGCCCAGCAAGTAATAGTTGCAGCCGGAACCTATAACAGTCAGAAGCTGCTTCATCGGATGAAAGATGATGGAGTGCTGCCGAATCTTTCACCAACTTTGGGGCAGCTTTCGCGCACCAATAGCGAGGCGCTAACCGGCGCGCTGATGCCTGATATCTCAACTGATTACAGCAAGGGATCGGCAATCACCTCTTCATTCTTTCCCGATGAAAATACTCATATTGAGCCGGTCCGATATGGCAAGGGCAGCAACGCCATGGGACTCTTGCAAACCATCATGACTGATGGTTTTGATATCAAAGCTCGTCGCAAACAGTGGTGGGTGATGGTTCTCCAGCATCCCGGAATGGTTAAGCGAATTTTGGATGTGCGAAAGTGGAGTCAGCGAACTGTCATTGCACTTGTGATGCAGAATGTGGATTCATCGCTGACTGTTAAAGGCAAGCGCGGAAAGTTTGGCTGGAAGCTGACCTCTACAAATAGCTCGGAAAATCCCAACGCCACTTATATTCCAGCAGCAAATGAAGTAGTCCGAAAGATTGCCGATGCCAACGGTGGAATTCCGGGCGGACATTGGGGCGACCTCTTTGGCATGCCATTTACCGCTCACTTTGTTGGTGGTTGCGTGATTGGGGATTCCGATAAAGCAGGAGTCATTGATCCCTATCACCGAGTCTGGAACTATCCGACTCTTCACGTAGTCGATGGTTCAAGCATCACCGCCAATCTTGGCGTTAACCCTTCGCTGACAATTACTGCTCAGGCAGAACGTGCGCTCTCGCTATGGCCAAATAAAGGTCAGAGCGATCCGCGCCCTGTACAAGGACAGAGCTATCAATTACTTTCGCCGGTAACTCCAAGTAATCCTTTTGTTCCCACTTCTGCAGTTGGGGCGCTTCACTCTTAAAGTCGGGTGAACTTTGGGGTGATATCCCTTCATCCGACAAGTTTTCAATCCCGTTAACCCTCACCCCATGCCAGACTTCGGCAAGGGTGAGAGGAGAAGATATGAGCGCACATCGCAGCTTATTGCCAGGCGTTAATGCCGCACGTATTACCCCTCCCATCGTTCCACCGCACCTAATCCGGCGCGAGAGCCTGCTCAATCAGCTCGAACTCCCTGTTCCACATGCCACTTACATCGTGGCGCCAAGTGGATACGGCAAGACCACCTTGGCTTCTCAGTGGGCAGCGATGCATCCCACCAACACCGTTTGGTACACCGCTTCATTGATGGATGATCCCAAGACAACACTTTTTCACTTCATCGAAAGCTTCCGTCGTTGCTGGCCAGATTTTGCACCATGGGCTGAATCGATCATCAATAAAGAACTCGATATTCCAGAAGTTGTGCGATTAGTTGCTAACGAAGTTTCAACCCTTGGACCAGTCGTTAACTTCGTAACTGATGGCGCTGAGAACATCACCGATGAGCATGCGCCGATGATGGCGATTTGGCAAGCCAATGCCCCGACAAATTTGCGAACAGTTACAACTAGAACTTCCATTCCATCAATTACGCCAGCTCGCGCTGCTGCATTTAACGTTCTCAAAGTTATTAACGCCAATGATATGAAGTTGATTGATAGCGAAATTCGCAACCTCGCTGAATATTATGACGTTGATTTATCAAATCCAATAAATTTGAAGTCAGTTGAACTCGCGCAAGGTTGGCCATCTGGCATTAACATTATTTTGAAGGCGATCCAAAGTGGAAATTACAGCAAGACCGATTCTGGTTTTACTGCACTCAAATCACTTGATAGCCGTACGTTGGTGAGAACTGCGATTGCATCGCTTAAGGAATCCGAGCGAGATTTTCTCTATGAGATGGCGCTCTTTCCAAACATCCTTCCTGAGTATGTTTTTTCCAAAATGGGTGATAGCTCATCTCGAAATACCTTGCGACGAATGAGCGCTGATGGAACATTCATTAGCGAGTTCGGCGTTGATGAAAATACATTTCTCATCAATCCAATTATTCGCGATGTTATTTTGGAAGAGCTAAGTCGCGAAGAAGGTAAATACAAGAAATTATGCAAAGAGACTGCCAGAATCTTGCTCGACCATGGTCAACCCATCGATGCTATTGATTTACTTATGGATGCCGGTGAAATTGAACAAGTAAAAACTATCGTTGCTCAAAATACTCGTCGAATGATCTATGCAAATGAAGGCGATCTACTTCGCCGTTGGCGAAAAGTTGTCGCAGAAGTCTTGGGGCTGGAATTTGTCGGAGAACAGCTAGTCAGCGCCTATGCAGCTATGGTCTCAGAAGGTTTAGAGCTCTTTAAGAGTAAGTACAACGCGCTGGTTCAAGAGGCGACTGGCACCAAAGATTTCGCGGTTATCGAAGGCGATTTAGGCGTTATGGATTCGCGCATTAAATTCTCTGAAGGCTATCTCTCTCAGTGCATTACAATCGCACTGGAACTTTCACATAAGTCGTATACCCAAGAGACGCTCGCGGCCACAAAAGTAATTACTGGACTTCGCTTTGGAGCCAGCGCTGCGCTGATCTCTGAAGACTTAACTTCACTGAAGAAGATTGCTGCTATCGCCGAAAGTCTAAATTTCCCCAAAGATGAGAAGCCACTGGTCGCTATGAGCGCGATTCAAGCTTGCGTGGCATTGGGCGAAGGCCGCATGAAGGATTGTCGCGACTTGGCTTTGTACACGCTTAATCTCTCTAAAGAGTATGGCTACACCGGCCTACTCGCTCCGTATGACGTTACATATTGTTTGGCTGAAAGTTCACGCGAATTTGGTCGTGACCAAGAAGCATTTGAATATGCCACATCGCTCATCGAGTCGGCGAAGGAACATGATCTCTATCCATGGGTAGCAGCCTTTAGCGCCAAAGCAGCTCTCATCACAGCTCAAGCTGGTCGTGTTTCCGATGCGCTGAAAAATATGCGTGAGATCCGTGATTACCTATCCAACCCACTTCTAGATTTACAGATTCATA
>CAIUHB010000181.1 GCA_903898855.1 uncultured Actinomycetes bacterium
AGAAAGTCGTTCAGATTTAGATCCGATACGAGTGGGTATAGGTGCAAAACCTGTAACTATTTTCCACGGTATTGAGGACGCTCGAGTTCCCGTTGAGCTCTCTCGAAATTTCGCCGTGAAGTATTCGAACGTTCAATATTACGAACTTTCGGGAATCGGCCACTTTGAATTGATTGATCCGCGACATCCGATTTTCGAGAAAGTTATCGTGACACTTAATTGAGTGGGGCGGGTCGGGCTCGAACCGACGACGACCGGATTATGAGTCCGGGGCTCTAACCAACTGAGCTACCGCCCCTCATCTGCCGAGGGTATTACTTCGTGGCGAAGTCTATGCTAGGTCTCCTTATGAGACGAAAAATAGCTCTTGCGACCAGTGTTATTTGTGCGCTAACGATGAATTTGGCTCAGGCCGCACCTAAATATGTTTTCCCTGTTCAAGGCTGCTCCGTTCACTTCACCGCGTATCACCACAACTATCCCGCAACAGATATTTTGACCAAAGTTGGTTGTTCTTTTGTCGCCCCCACTGCTGGCGTAGTTGATGAAGTAAACCGAGTCGATCGATTTACTTGGAAGACGGATTTAGGTGCCGATCGCGGAGGACTCTCTGTCTCCATGATTGGTGATGATGGAGTTCGTTATTACGGCTCGCACCTCTCATTTATTCCCGCCACAACTATCCCTGGCCTTCGGGTATCTGCTGGAGATTTACTTGCTAAGACCGGTGACTCCGGCGATGCCAAGGGGACTGCGCCGCACCTACATTTTGGAATTTCTTGGCCAACGCCACCAAAGATTTGGTGGGTTCGAAGAGGAGAACTTAATCCATTTGCTTATGTAACTGCGTGGAAGACTGGTAAAGATATATCACCTGCGAAATCAGTTGCCGCGCTTGAAGCAAAGAAGGGCCAAGTGCCTAAGCAGGTTGGATATTAAAAAAGAGAACTAAAAAAGCCCCACCATTTCTGGCGGGGCTTTCTTATTGTTAATGGTTATTAAGCAGGGTTAACTGCATCAGCCTGAGGACCCTTAGGACCTTGTACGACTTCGAAAGTCACGGCTTGACCCTCTTCGAGAGACTTGTAGCCATTGCCTTGGATTGCTGAGTAGTGAACGAAGACATCTTGTCCGCCACCATCAACTGCAATGAACCCAAAACCCTTTTCAGAGTTGAACCACTTAACTGTACCTGTTGCCATGTAGCTGTTTCCTTACGGTAAATGTGATCTCCAAGAATTCCTTAAGAGACCGGTCTTCCTCTGTACAGATTTACCGAGTAAACGGGTACTGCCAAGCGTCGGACTAGTAGAAAGTGTAACGGCATATACGGCAATCGGGTACCGGCTCACAGTCACTTCTGTGGATGCGGGGCGCGCTCGGACTGGCCAAAAGAGCAAATAGAGAGTAAAAATCGGTTATTGAATTACAAGAAGTTGATATCTGAGCGTGAACTGCTGGTGGGCTGGGGAAGGTCGCACTAAGTAAGGCCTTAGATGGAGCTCTTGGCATGTTCAACTTACCTACTGGCGCGGAAAGCCTGGCCGGGGATTTGCGGATCTATTCCGCTCCCAACGCCTTGCTCCGCCATATCAATTGGTCACTCAATGAGATTTTTGGCAGCCCGATTACTCTGCACTGGCAACCCCAGCCGCTTGCTGCCGGAACGATGAGTTGTGAATATCAATGGCGCGCCGATAAAGATCGAGCATCTCGAATCGCCAGCTCACTAAAAGCTTGGCACTACCTACGCTTTGAAGTTCGTGAATACCGCGTTAATGGCGGTGAAGGCGTTCTCTACCGCTGCACCCCAACGCTCGGTCTTCATCAAGCAGTAACAGCTTCAACGGGGGACATCATGATTCATGAGAATCGGCTAATGACAACACTTGCCAACTCACGGAGTTATGAATCCCTTCGGGAGGGAGTGGAGAGCGCGCTTGGAACGGCCTGGGATGAAGAGCTTGAGTGCTACCGCTTAGGTATTCGTGATGCTGACATCGCAAAGGTGAGTACTATCTAGTCATGAGCACAAATACACCACTTGATAAAAAAGTCCGAGCACGTTCAATAACCATGATTGGGGCTGCCTTAATTTTGGCAGTTGGCATGGGATATGGCTTGAGTTTGGTGGGAAGTGGCTTTGCCTCACGCGCGGGGAACGCGATCACTGTGACCGGCCAGGCCAAGACAAGTGCAGTTGCCGATAACGTCGTATGGACTCTCAATGTCTCTGAGTCATCATCCAAGGTCTCGGCTGCAGTAACAAAAGTAGAATCGAGTGTTATTGCACTTCAAGGTTACTTAACAAAGGGTGGAGTTCCGGCTGCAGGTATCGAAAACGGTGCGATTAATACTTACTCAACACCGGAGTATAGCAATGGAAATCCAACCGGTCGCATACTTTCTTACACCGCTAACCAGAACGTCACAGTTCGCTCCAAGGATGTCCAGCTCATCAAGACTTTGAGCAATGGCATCGGTTCGCTGCTACAGACCGGCGTCAATGTAAATAACTATGGACCTCAATATTATGTTTCAAATCTTGCGGCGCTTCGCCCACAGCTTTTGGCTGATGCGATGAAGGATGCAAAACTTCGTGCGGTCTCTATTACAAAGTCAGTTGGATCAAAGCTTGGTGCCGTTCTATCGGTTACCAGCGGTCCAGTACAAGTAACTACACCTGATTCAGTAGATACCTCTGCCGGGGGAATGTATGACACATCGTCAATTCCTAAGACAGTAACTGTCACCGTCTCTGTGGCATTTAAGGTTTCGTAAGGGTTTTAGCCTTCGTACGAGCGGAAAACGAGTACAACGTTATGTCCGCCAAAACCGAATGAGTCATTAAGCGCTGCGATTGGTCCATCAGGCAATTTGCGGGGTACATCGCGCACTACATCTACCTTGACTGCATCATCTAGGTTTTCAATGTTGATCGTTGGCGGTGCCATGCGGTGATGAAGTGCGAGCACGCAGAAAATTGATTCAATCGCTCCGGCTCCACCCAACAAGTGACCGGTCATCGATTTGGTAGCAGATACTGCGACGTGAGAGATATCGTCTCCTAAAGCAGCGGTCAGTGCGTTTGCTTCCGCGACATCGCCAGCCGGAGTTGAGGTGGCGTGCGCATTTAAGTGAACAACTTCCGAGAGTTTTACGCCGCTGTCATCAAGGGCGAATTGAACTGCGCGAGTGACGCCAGCACCTTCAGGATCTGGGGCGGCAATGTGATAGCCATCTGAGGTAAGGCCTTGGCCAACAACTTCGGCGTAAATCTTTGCACGGCGAGCTAGTGCATGCTCGAGCTCTTCTAGGACGAGGATTCCGCCACCTTCGCCAAGCACAAATCCATCGCGATCTTTGTCGTAAGGGCGAGATGCTTTTTCGGGAGCATCATTGCGAGTAGAGAGCGCCTTCATCGAAGCAAAGCCCGCCATAGGAAGAGCGTGCACTGCAGCTTCTACGCCACCAGTAACAATTACATCGGCGCGATTGTTGCGAATCATCTCAAGTGCGTAACCAACTGCTTCGGCGCCAGATGCGCATGCGCTCACGGGTGTATGCACTCCTGCCTTGGCATGAAGTTCGAGGCCAACATTTGCAGCTGGGCCATTGGGCATAAGCATCGGAACGGTGTGTGGCGAGACGCTACGAGCGCCCTTTGTTTTCAATACATCATATTGATCAAGCAGAGTAATAACTCCGCCAATTCCGGAAGCGATAACAACACCAAGTCTGGTCTTATCTACATCAGGCTCGCCGGCATCTTTCCAAGCCTCGCGGGAGGCAATGAGTGCGAATTGCTCGGAGCGATCGAGGCGGCGCATTTCTACGCGCTCCATTACCTCCGAAGGTTCGACGGCGACGCGCGCTGCGAAAGTTACTGACATATCGGCTGCCCACTCATCGCTAAGTGTGCGCACGCCACTCTTTCCAGCAAGGAGAGCTGCCCAAGTAGTTGGGACATCTCCGCCTAGTGGGGTAGTGGCGCCGAGGCCAGTAACAACAACGCGACGTCTGCTCATCTTTAACTCCAGTAAATAGGCTTAATAGAGATTAGGAATTTGCAACGATGAAGTTAACTGCATCGCCAACGGTTGCCATCTTGGTTACTTCTTCATCAGGAATCTTGACGCCGAACTTCTCTTCTGCGGCGACAACAACTTCAACCATGCTGAGTGAGTCAACATCGAGATCATCGGTGAACTTCTTGTCCATGGCGATGATTCCTGCATCGATACCAGCAACTTCAACAACGATTTCCTTGATTCCTGCTAGTACTTCATCCTGAGTTAGTGCCATTTGATTGGTTCCTTTTCTTTGTGTTTATTTATTTTTGGGGAGAGGTGGAAGTTCAACTACTTGGCCGGCATATACAAGCCCTGCGCCAAATCCTACGAGTAATGCGCTCTTGCCATGTAAATCTGGGCGCTCTGCAAGCAGCGCGTCCATAGCAAGGGGGATGGAGGCCGATGAGGTATTGCCGGTAGTGCGAATATCGCGGGCTACGGCTACAGAATCGGGCAACTTCATAGATTTCACCAGCGAATCAATAATTCGCTCATTTGCCTGGTGTGGAATAAAAGCATCGAGTTGATCTGGGGTCATACCGGCAGCTTCAATTGCTTGAAGTGCAACTGGTGCCACGGCATAAACCGCCCAACGAAAGACAGTCTGCCCTTGTTGATTGATATTGGGCCAGCCGATATCAGCCTTATTGGGATTGTTCTTGTACTCAAGATAAGAAGGGTTGAGCACGATTGCATCTCTGGTCTCAGAGTTAGATCCCCAGACGGTCGGCCCGAT
>CAIUHB010000182.1 GCA_903898855.1 uncultured Actinomycetes bacterium
GAGAAGATGGTGCTGGCGATAAATAGAGCCCCAGAAACAAGGGGAATCAGCCGGCGACGCATTAGGTCATCTTATTTCATCCGCCCCACACCTAGAATTCGAAGGTGATCATCGATATTCGAGTGCGGGCCAATGCCGCAAACAATCGAGTCGGTGGCACAGCGGGGGAGCCGCCCCGTCTGATCGTCGCTGTTCAAGCCCCTGCCGTCGATGGCAAAGCGAACGCCTCAATCTCCAAAGTAGTGGCCGAAGCCTTTGGCCTTCGCGCTCGTGAGGTCACCATCATCAGTGGAGAGTTAAATCGAGATAAACGAATTGAATTAATAGGCGATAAATCCGAACTTGAGTCAAAATATCAAGTGTTAATTAGCGATGTGAAGGGCAACAAATGATCTCTTTCAAATACGTCGACACCGCCCTCGGCCAACTTCACATCGCCACCGCCGGCCAAGGCGAACCCATCATCCTCTTGCACCAAACCCCGCGTTCATGGGATGAATTCCGTGAAGTAATCCCACTTCTCGCCCCGCACTACACAGTCATTGCGATGGATATGTATGGCTTTGGTCAGAGCGCTAAGTTCCCCGCTCCACAAACCATCGAGCAATATGCCCAAGGCGTGATTGCACTGGCTGACGCGCTTGGCATTGCCAAGTTCCATTTACTTGGCCATCACACCGGTGGAATCGTCGCCTTTGAAGTCGCAGCCAGCCATCCAGATCGAATCAACAAGCTAATTCTCTCGGCAGCTCCTTACACCGATGCTAAATACCGTGAAGCCCACATAAATGGCGATGGCGTTGATGATGCCCTCATTCAAGAAGATGGATCACACCTCACCGAGAACTGGAGTAAGCGATATCCGTATTACCCCAAGGGTCAACCAGAGATCCTCAATCGCTTCATTCACGATTCCCTGAACTTCGGCGTAGACCCACGAGAAGGCCACATCGCCTGTGCTCGCTACGTCATCGAAGATAAGTTAAGCAAGATAGTTTCCAAGACCTTACTTATCTCACCAACAGATGATCCATTCGCATTCCCTCAAACTGAGAAGTACATGCGCGATCTCGTAAATGCAGAACAGCTTTCCAAGGCCGTCATCGAAGGTGGCAAAGTTGCCTTGATGGAGGAGAAGTACAAGAAAGTGGCGAGGGTTGTGTTGGAGTTCTTGAAGTAAGTTCCGACTTAACGCCGCTTCGGCTTCCATTTACTGAGGTATTCCACAAAATGGTTGTTCGACAACGCGAAGTCTCCTCTAGCGGCTCGAATGGTACGAAGGACTTCATCTAACTTCTTGCGGTCGCGAAGTAAGACCAGCCCCGTCACTAAGCCAGATCTATTAAGCCCAGCTTGGCAGCGAATAAGTACTTTGCAGCCAGCCTTCCATTCAACAAATGCCCAATCGGCGATTCGTTCCAGTTCATCGGCATGCTCTGGGTCTAAAGCGGCATCCGGGAAACCAAATCGGAACTCCTTTACGCCCCAACCCATAGGAGCTGCGTTGGAATCAAGGGTCACAACTGCGTCATAAAAACGCGAGTCGCTGGGGGAGTGCAGACGACGCACTTTGGTTAGAGTCTCTTCGCTATCTGTGCCACCCATCCATAGATTCGGCAGTACTTCGCTTTCGAGTAGTGGATCAACAAATCCATCCTCATCTAAATTCATTTCGCTCCTAATCATCCACTGCAAACGAGAGAAAAATTAACATTATTAAGGCGGCAGTAACTATTGACCAGTCAACTAGTCAGTCGACCTTTCACCGCACTTATTGCACTGGAAGTAGGAATTACTTAAATTCCACTTCTGTTGAATGTCAGTGCTTCGACAGATCGGACACTGACGGTTTGCCACATTTCCCATCTTTACCTCCCAACCACTATTCGAGGATTTCTCGAATAGTGGCGATACGAGCTGCAACTCGCTCTGCTTCAGCGAATTGATTTGTGTTCACGTAATACATTCGGAACTCATTTTGAATTTCCAGAATTAGTTCCCAGTCATTTCCGCACGATGCTAGGTAATCGGCTTGAGAGAGTTCATCTAGAACTGCCTCAAAATTACCTTGTGCCTGCAGTACCTTCGCTTTAAGAAAACTTCCCTTACAAAGTAGATCGTTATCCTTCCGAAGCTCTGCGATTGCATAAGCGTTCTGTGCGCTCTTCTCGGCTAGTTCGATCATTCCTTGGGCTAAGTAAGAATCTCCGAGTAGATATTCCACCCTGGCTACATCATCCAAAGCTTTTCGCTCTTTCTCCAACAATTTCGCGCATTCCAGATACTCGACTGCTTTTCTGAAATCCTTGAGCTTGAAGCAAGATCGTCCGGCGTTATAGAAATCCAATGCCATGAATTCCTCATCACCATCGACTTCGTTGATCGCTAGGCTCCGAAGATAGTTTTCTAGCGCTTCTATGTAGTTTTCAAGTTTGAAGTAGATATTGCCTAGAGTTCTATAGGTATCAGATAAGAAAGCGAAGTTGTTCTCCTTCTGAAGTTGGATTGCATCCATATATACATTTACTGCTTCGTTAAATCTCTTGAGAACCAGTAAAGCTTTTCCTACCCCCTCTACCGCTTCGGCTACTGAGGCGCTGGGAACTTTCGCACCCAATCCTCGGTAGATCACCTCGGCTTCTTCTGCCAGCGCCAGGGCCTTCCGACCTGAACTTCGATGCACTGCATCTGCTGACAACTCCAGCAATATTCTCGCTCGATCTTCGCCCTCTGAACTTGGGAGCGACTCCCATAATTCTCGGATTGAAATCTCTGCTTCTTCCATCTCTCTCCTTATCTGCTAAACATCAAGGTAGTAATGACCACTGACAGTGAATTTGGGCCTCTACCCGCCGAAGACGGCGACTTCGTGGGCGTGGATCGCTCGCAGCAGGTCCGCCTCCTCGAGGAAGGTGACCATCGTGTACCAACCGCAGATACATAGCGCTTGGAAGAATTCGTGCTCGGCCTCAACCAGGCACGTGGAGTGTTCTTGCGACATAACAAATACCGGTCCTTACTGGACCTCTGCATAAAGAAGCCCGCTCTTCTGGCGGTGTCTTTCATCGCCAGCCGGTCTACTTTTAGTTCCACCGTGCGCGGTATGCGCGGTTGGCACCAAGCAAGCTAAAAGGCTTAACGCTTGGATCATCGATTGACCTAATAAAAAGATATCACAGGGGAGTGACAACTTCTCGTTTTCCTACATATGTATAGACACAAAACGTAACTAAATGTTGTGCTCTTTTAGAAAAATTATTCAACCAGCCCGAAATGGCTCAAGACTTTCTTGCTACGTTCGATCGCCCACGGGCTTTTCATCCCGATCAACACCGCCGCCACACTCGCCATCATCGCCGCATCCAGGATTGTGCCGCCCCAGTCAGGTGCGCCGGTTACCTGCACCGTAAAGTCATGCTGGGTCTGCATCTGAAGGGGGAAGTCAGATAGCCCGTGAAAGAGAATCGGAACCCAGATCGAACCAGTCAGAAGCATGAGCCCGCAACAGAGATATCCAAAGGCGGCAGCATCAAGCATTTGGGCTGCGGTGTAAGAGAATGATTGACCGCCCCAGATGTAGTTTGTGAAGTGAAGTGCGCCGAAGTGGATGGCTTGAATAGCTGCAGCGACTCCGATCCCATACTTTTCCAAAAGCCCAAAGACGAGCCCGCGGCTAAAAAGGTCTTCATCGAGTCCGATGAAAAAGGTAAAGAAAAAGGCTCCGATGATGAAGTGAATGGGGCGACCATGCCACTGCGCGTCACGAAAATTGCCCGAGAGAAAGTACGCCATGATGAAAATGGCGATGATTAGGTTCTTCTTTGGCATTCGAATTCGCGCTCGCTGAAATACCGTCGGCACTAACAGTCCAATGAGAACTATCCAAATCACCGCGCACATGCCGTGATAGGTAATGCTTTTCCAGAAGTCGCTAAACGGCAAGCGATCAATCGGAATGGTGCTCACGCCCCAGGTGGAGAACCAGGTCAATCCCAGAAATATCGCCAGCGTCTTTAGTGGTGACTTCAATTTACTCATCCCGGAAGTATGTAGGCGACCACCGACATCCCCGAAAGCTGCCTCAATATCAACTGCGAGTAATCGACTTTTGAAGCTAATCTCCGGCCATGAGATTACTTCCCACCCCAGTCCTACGGGCTCGAATGAGGCTCTGGATCAAAATTCATATGCCTTGGAACCGTCCGAAAAACATTTTGAACTATGCCGGAAAATATCCAGGACTATATAAAGATTATTTACTTCCCAGCGAGAGGAACTCTTGGACTCAATCCTTGTAGATACCAACGTTCTCATTGCATTCCTGGATTCAGGCCACATTAATCATGAAATTGTTTTGACGTCTTTGAAAGCTCGCAAGGCGCATTTTCTTATGGCGACTGTTTCAATTATTGAATGTCTTGTTAAAGCTTATGAAACTGCCTACGACTTTGCGATTGCTTACGAGCTTACTATTCTTGAATTTCTGAGTGGAACATTAGATTTAACTCAAGTCATTGCATCAAAGGCCGCATTCTTAATAGCTTCCACCAGAGCTTCATTTGTGGACGCAATCATTTGGGCGACCGCTGAAATTTATGACTTGGAAATCTGGACACTAGATAAGAGGCTTGCCAATAAGGATAAACGATTCAAATATCTACCAATTTAGAAAATTTACATCCGGAAAATCGAACCCTAGTTCTCTTCCTCCTCCTCAATAATCTCTTCAATTACTTTAACCCGGCGCAACTGCTCCGCCGCCTGCTCATGAAGTCCCTGGGCCTCATAAATCTCGGCCACTAACTTCTCCAAGTGGACTACAGCCGGCCAATATGGATCTCCATCGGCAAACATGTGCCCCTTACAAATCGAGAAGTACTCAAGCGCTGAGTCGTACTCGCCTAGTACCTTCTTTGCCAATCCCATACGTCCATTAGCCCACGTTAAGCGATATGGATGTTGGGTAATGTCGGCAAAGTCCAACGCCTTCTGAGCATAGAAGAGTGATTCCATTCCGTTACCCAACTTGGCGTAACACAGAGCAATCTCCTCGTCGCAAAATGCAACTTGCCACGGATTCTTCAAATTCTTAAATACCTCGCGCGACTTCAAGAAATGTTCCAAGCTCTCTTGCCAGCGCAGCATCTTTCCGAGTGCAAAACCACAATGCCCATAAGTCATGCCCAAAGTTTCTTCGCTGAGATCTGGATTTACTTCCTCCAGCGCCGCTTTGTAAACCTCGTAGGACTTCTCCCAGTTCTTTGCCGAGTACCAATAGTCGCCCTCTTCAATTAAGGCGCGATACAAGTCCTTATCGCCGATCTCTTTGTATAACTCAACCGCACGATGCGCAGCACTCGCCGCTTCTTCATATCGCTTTAACGCTCGAAGCGACCAACCAATACTTTGATAGACATGTCCGAGCGCAGCCGAACTCGCTGTGGCTCCCATAGATTCATAAACTTCGCGAGCTGTCTCACTCATTGCTAGCGACTCTTTGTGATCTCCTTTATGAAATGCTTTATGCCCTAACTCCATTAAGGCTTGTGCTTTCTCATCACTATCGCCCTTGGATACTTGGGCCCAGAGTTCTTGCTCGTTCTTTTCTTTGCGTGCCATGTTCTGCCTTTCGACCCCATCGCCGGTGACGGATATCCGGCTGGGGGAGTAGGAAATTACCCCCGGCCACTGACAATGGCGGGGAGGTGGGGCATAGTTCAGGAAAGGGTGTTAGGGCATAAATCGGACATTTCTTGCTCGGTCAGTTTGTCACTAGCCTGCCTTAGCCTTACCCCATGAGCTTTCCAGGCTTCCTGACCCTCATCGACTTTGAGGCGACCTCCCGTCATTCAGCCGTTGCCCGGGCCACCGAGATCGGTCTTATTGCACTCGATGAGAATCTCAACGAGGTAGCCAGATACACCACGGTCATAAAGCCGCCGGTTCCTATTGATCCCAAGGCTCAAGAAATTATGCAACTCTCCACTGCGGAGATAAATCGTGCCCACTCATTTAAGGATTACTGGCCCGATATCTATCCATTTATTAATAACAGAGTTCTGGTCGCTCACAATGCTGAATATGACATGGGCGTACTCGCCAATGAATTACACGCAATCGATATGGATGCACAAATCGCCTCCCTCTGCACGCTGCAAATGGCGTTTAGAACCCTCAAAGGCATTACCAAGAACCAAAAGCTCGGGACCATCGCCGAACACTTTGGAATTACTTTTGACGCCCACCAAGCCCTAGATGATGCCGAAGTAGCCGGGAAGATCCTCAAGGAGATGCTCGCGCTTACTCCAAGTGAATATATGGAGTTAGGCAAAGCCGCAGATCGCGTTCACGAACTCCCAGCACCTACTTATTCCGCCAATGCTGCAAGCCCACGAGTTATCACCAAGAATCCCTATACAGGTGAAGTAATAGCCCAAAGAGTTGAAGTCGAGC
>CAIUHB010000183.1 GCA_903898855.1 uncultured Actinomycetes bacterium
GGAATTCGGCCGGATTTAAATGCATCGCGCATCTCGTCATACTCAGCGCGCTTCTTGGAATCAGAGAGCGTCTCATAGGCCTCAGAGACCTCTTTGAAACGCTCTTCTAACTTCTTATCGCCCTTGGTCTTATCTGGGTGGAGCTCGCGGGCAAGCTTGCGATACTGCTTTTTGATAGCTGAATCGTCATCGCTCTTTTTGACGCCAAGGATTTGATACAAATCCTTCTCATATAAATCTTTGGCGGCCATGGTTAGTTCTCCGGATCGGTCACTGCTACTCGTGCAGGACGAATGACTTTATCTTTGAACTTATAACCGGGTTGGAGCACTTGAGTCGCGGTTGTCTCTGTGACCTCACTTGAGGTGTTGTGCATCAGAGCTTCGTGAATCATTGGATCAAATGGAACATTTACATCGGCAAACTTGGTTAAGCCCAGCTTTGTTGTAATTGCTACTAATTGATCAGCGACAGCTTTAAAGCCACCGGTGAGTTCACCATGTTCCTGAGCGCGCGCAATATCGTCGAGCACGGGAAGCAATTCGGTAATAACAAGTGAGGTGGAGAACTCGTGCGCAACTGCGCGATCGCGTTCTACTCGCTTGCGGTAATTGGAATAGTCGGCTTGAAGTCGTTGTAAGTCAGCGGTCAGAGTTGATACTTCATCAACAACAACGTTTGCCTCTTCTAACGCTTCATCGACTGCGTCAGAGAGCTCTTGATCAGAGCTCTCTGCGCCAGTGTTTGTATTTTCATCCATGAGTGATTAGGCCTCGTCAACTACTTCAGCATCCTGCACACCATCATCTTCTTTTGGTGCTTCGCTGGCCGCTGCGTTAGCTGCGTAGAGTGCTGCGCCAAGTTGTTGTGACAACTCAGAGATCTTCTCGGTATTGGACTTAATAGCTGCGAGGTCAGATCCTTCGATTGAACTCTTCAAGGTCGCAAGTGCGCCTTCGAGTTCAGTCTTCTTCTCTAGGTTCTCACCTTCAGTGAACTTATCGCCATTGTCCTTAAGGAACTTCTCGGTTTGATAGGCGAGTGAGTCTGCGGCGTTGCGAGTATCTGCTTCTTCACGGCGCTGCTTATCTTCTTCAGCGTGTGCTTCGGCATCCTTCATCATGCGCTCGATATCTTCCTTGGAGAGTGCTGATCCACCAGTGATGGTCATGGATTGCTCTTTACCGGTACCAAGATCCTTGGCTGATACGTGAACAATTCCGTTGGCATCAATATCGAAGGTAACTTCGATTTGTGGAACACCACGTGGTGCTGGGGCGATACCTGTGAGTTCAAAGGTGCCTAAACGCTTGTTATAGGCTGCCATTTCGCGCTCACCTTGGTAGACCTGAATAGCCACACCTGGTTGATTATCGTCAGCGGTTGAGAAGATCTCAGAACGCTTGGTTGGAATGGTTGTGTTGCGCTCGATCAACTTTGTCATCACGCCGCCCTTGGTTTCGATACCAAGTGAGAGTGGTGTGACATCGAGAAGGAGAACATCCTTAACTTCACCGCGTAATACACCTGCTTGAAGGGCTGCACCAACTGCAACAACTTCATCAGGGTTTACGCCCTTGTTAGGTTCCTTGCCACCTGTGAGTTCGCGGACTAAGTCCACTACAGCTGGCATACGAGTTGAACCACCAACAAGTACAACGTGATCAATATCGGCAACAGGAATTCCGGCATCCTTTAGTACTGCTTGGAATGGCTTCTTGCAGCGATCGAGAAGATCGGCAGTCATGCTTTGGAATTGTGCACGAGTAATTGTCTCGTCCATGAAGAGTGGATTTTTGTCAGCATCAACAGTGATGTAAGGAAGGTTGATGGAAGTTTGGCCTGATTGAGATAGTTCAATCTTTGCCTTCTCGGCTGCTTCGCGAACGCGTTGCATCGCCATCTTGTCCTTAGTGAGATCAATGCCGTTGCTGGCTTTGAAAGTTGCGACTAGGTGATCAACAAGTGCTTGATCCCAATCATCGCCACCGAGGTGGTTATCACCATTGGTTGCTTTAACTTCCACTACACCGTCGCCGATTTCAAGAAGTGAAACATCGAAAGTTCCACCGCCGAGGTCGAAGACCAAAATAGTTTGTTCTTTATCGCCCTTATCCAAACCGTATGCAAGTGCTGCAGCGGTTGGCTCGTTAACAATACGAAGAACATTGAGTCCAGCAATTTCGCCAGCCTCTTTAGTTGCTTGACGTTGTGCGTCATTAAAATATGCAGGTACGGTGATAACAGCATCGGTAACTGTGTCACCCAAGAAAGCTTCGGCATCGCGCTTGAGTTTCATCAAGATGCGAGCGCTGATCTCCTGTGGTGTGTACTTCTTGCCATCGATGTTACCTTGTTCCGGGAATTTCCAAGTGGTTCCCATGTGGCGCTTTACTGAGCGGATGGTCCGTTCCACGTTGGTCACGGATTGTCGCTTGGCTACTTCGCCGACGAGTACCTCCCCGTTTTTAGCGAATGCCACGATGGATGGGGTTGTGCGTGCGCCCTCGGCATTGGCGATAACGGAGGGTTCTCCGCCATCCAATACAGATACGCAGCTATTCGTGGTTCCTAGGTCGATTCCTACTGCTCTTGCCATGTTCAGTGCTCCTTCTTCTCCCGCGAGCGGGAAATCCAGCCTGTTTAATGCCCGGCTACGGTCTTATTCTCGACCTTGAGTCGCGCCCTGTCAAAAGATTGAGTCGGGCTGGCTCAAGTTAAGTTAGCTAGGTAACAGGGGCACCACTCCATTTATTCCCAAGTAGGGCTTTATTAGGGTAAATGCCCTTAGCTGTATTGAGCAGTGAGGTTATGGGAAAGGAACCAGGCCTTATACCAAACCATGAAGGGGTGGGCCTCGGCGTAGAAGCTTTCTAGACTAAAACCGTAAATCGTTTGAAATACCGTTTGCCAGTTATTTGGATCTTTTCCAAATGCAGCCACAAAATCCAATTCTTTATCAATCCCGTATTTACCGACAAGGTAAGCCACACCAATAGGGGCAATTACATAGTCACCCATAGCTCCACACTCTGTGCCATCTGCTGGTGAGTGATTTCTGCCGTCGAGGAGTGAAAGGTCTAAAGAGTTAAAAAGAGTATACTGGGAAGCCTGACGGAGTGACCCTCCTGTTGTGGCAAATCGAAAAACTTTCTCTCCTAAAGTTTCATTAGGGATACCAAAAGCAGCTCCAAAGAGATCTAGGTTTCCTGGTGTCATGAAACATGGTGAAAGTTGGTGAGCATTTGCAAGTGCATCAAACAACCCATGTTTCATTTCACCTGGTGTCATAAACGCATTGTCTTTAGAGTTATTCGGGTTGTAAAAAAATGTCGTCATCTGGAAACGTGCGTTTATAAACCCACTTGTAATAGCCCCTCCGGAGAATTTTTCTCCGTCGCCAGATATTAAATTTGCGTTTAGACCTGGAATTACATTTCCGTTTGGATTCAGTATGTCTTGATTCTTTTCTTTTAATGCGACATCTTGATAGGAGCTCATCGCAAAGTCTTTAGTTGTTGCGTATATAAGGTAATAAGTATCCGTATTGGTGAATCGGTCAGAATAAGCTGAAAGAAGGGCCTTGGCAGAAGTTTCAGATTTTTGAATGAAGTCCAACGGATATGCGGGGTCGATGTATTCGATAAGTTTTGGTGCTGATTTTTTAGAAGAATATAACGATACCTGTTTAATCGCACTTGTAAGTATATTTATATTTCCAGAGCCATCGTCAGTAAGTAAATCTTTTGGGATAATCCGTAACGCAACTCCCGTCAATGGATCAACCTTAAAAGGGTTGAGATTTTCTGGGCGTGTGATGTATTGATCATCGTAGGAATTACACATCAAGTCGACATAATTCCAATTTTTATCGTATCCGATAACATCAGCTGAATTGGGTGGACATTTGGTGCCTTCTGTAGCAACACCTGATTTATGGTTTTTTGATGAGGTGGGGCTAGGGGTGGGGATCGGATTATCGATTGGAGTCACCTTGATCCCTTTACCCCACACCAATTTTTTCCCCGATTTAATGCATATAAATTTCAAATTTTCAGAGATAACGCTCTTATTTATTGAGGAACAGTGTTTACCAGTCTGAATTATGGTGCTTGCCATAGCTGGTGAAGTGATTGGTAGAACGCAGATAGAACTTAAAATTGCGATATATTTGAGTTTCATTTGTTAATGCTTTCATACTTCAAATTTAAATGGAAGTAATTTTTGTGTTTACCTCCCTTTGATGGCTTTAATTCGTTTAACCTTGGGGTATGACGATTCTGCTGGGGCTACTCGCCTATTCGATTTCGCTGGTCGCGATTGCGGCGATTGCGGTGCGGGGCCGGGAGATCTATCAGCGGATAGCGCGTGGGCAGGCCGATCCAACTCGTAAGACTAATAAGCGCAAGCGGGTGGCGTGGGCACTGCATGAGATTTTGTCGCACACCAAGATGTTGAAATTTACCGGTTCAGGAATTGCGCACTGGTTTGTGATGGTGGGATTTGTCGCGTTGCTTGGAACTTTGATTCGCGCAATGGGACAGGTGGTTAGTCCGCACTTTGATTTCTTATCGCTGGGAAGTTTTGCAATCTATCGCTACTTTGTTTTGGTTGTCACGTGGACGACTGGGGTTGGAATTGTGACGTTGATTGGCATTCGCCAATTTACAAGAGTTTTTCGTAAAGGTCGCACGTCAAGATTTTTTGGATCAGGAAATCTCAAGGCGTATTACGTCGAAGCAACCATTCTGGCAATTGTCTTCTGTGTAATTTCATTGGATCGATTAGAGCACTCGGCTGGTAACCATGATCGCGCTATTCAGATAATTGCAACAGTAAAAGTTTTGGTGTCGATGGCTTGGTTTATTGTCATCGCGACTAATTTAACGATGGGTGTGGCATGGCACCGCTTCCTTGCACCATTCAATATTTACTTCCAACGCAATCCAAGTAAAGAGCCAGCGCTTGGTCCGTTGCCAGAGATGCTTTCCCATGGCAAGCCAATTAATTTCGAGGATCCTTCAGAGGATGATGTATTTGGTATTGGTAAGGCCGCTGATATCTCATGGAAGGGTTTATTGGATATGGCCAGCTGCACTGAGTGCGGGCGCTGCCAATCACAATGCCCGGCTTGGCATACCGAGAAGCCGTTATCGCCAAAGTTGTTGATTATGGCGATGCGCGATCATGCACTGACAAAGGTGCAGGACGATAAGCCAATTGTTGGCGATGTAATTACCAAGGAAGTTTTGTGGTCTTGTACAACGTGTGGTGCTTGTGTAAATGAATGCCCAGTAGATATTGAACATGTTGACCACATCGTCAATATGCGCCGCTTTCAAGTGCTTGTTGAATCAGAATTTCCTACTGAACTCGGCGGCACCTTTAGAAACTTGGAGAAAGCGGGTAATCCGTGGGGAGCCAATAGGGCTGATCGCGATGGCTGGATTGCGGAATGCGACTTCCCTATAACTGTTATTGATTCTGTTATTCCCGATGATGTGGAGTACTTATTCTGGGTTGGTTGCGCTGGCGCTTATGAGGAGCGGGCAAAGAAGACAACTAAAGCTGTGGCAGAGCTTTTATATATGTCGGGTACCAAATTTGGAGTACTTGGAAAGCGCGAGACATGCAGCGGAGATCCTGCGCGCCGGGCCGGTAATGAATTTCTCTATCAAATTCTCGCGCGTGAAAATATCGAAACTCTGCAAGAGACCTTTGGTTCCAGGGGCGTGAAGAAGGTTGTAGTTACCTGTCCACATTGCTTCACCACAATCGGTCGCGACTATAAGCAACAAGGTTTTGAATTGCAGATGGTTCACCATACGCAACTGCTTAATACTTTAATTAAAGAGGGCAAACTTAAGACCAGCCCGCATAAGGCAGATAAGACACTTACCTATCACGACCCTTGTTACTTAGGTCGTCACAATCAGATCTATCAGCCACCTCGCGAATTGTTGGAATCCACTGGTGTATCGGTCACAGAGATGCCTCGTAACCAAGAGCGCTCATTCTGCTGTGGTGCTGGTGGAGGCCGGATGTGGATGGAAGAAACGCTGGGGACTCGGATTAACCTCAATCGCGTTGATGAAGCAATTGCTACTGGCGCCGAACAAGTTGCGGTTGCTTGTCCCTTCTGTCGCGTGATGGTCAGCGATGGAATGAACGCACGTCAATCAGATGTTGAGGTGCTAGATGTTGCTCAAGTCCTTTTGGGTAACCTTAAGAAGTAGGCAACTAAAGCTCCACCAAGTAATCCGCCGATATGTGCGTGCCAATCAATTCCTGGCACTGTAAAGGTAATTACTAAGTTAACGATGATGATGCCCGCGATATTTTGGTAATTCACACCCATGCGCTTGCCGGCAACGAACATTGCACCAAAGAGACCAAAGATAGCTCCGGATGCACCAACCGCTGGGACATTAGCAGGGTTGAAGTAATTCGAAAGAAGTGATGCAGCGACAAGTGAAACTACAAAAATAAGGGCGAATTTAGCTTTGCCGTAGAAAGCTTCTAATGGATTACCGATTGACCAGAGCGCCAACATATTGGAACCTAAGTGCAACCAACCCGCGTGGGTAAGTACAACGGTTAATAAGCGCCACCATTCTCCAGCGCCAACTCCATGAACTTGGCCGTCATTCAAAATCGCTTTATTAATTAGGAAGAGATATTGCTGAACTGGTGGGTTGGTGAGATTGGGAAAATATTGCGCAATAAGAAAAGCGCCCGTGATAACACCAATTAAGGTATTGGTCAGCGAGCGCTTTGCTTGCATCAAACTTTTATTCGGTGACGGTTACTGAATTGATCACAACTGCTTGGACTGGACGATCTCCTGCACCAGTCTTGGTGGTTGCAATCGCATCAATAACCTTCTGTGAAGCAGCATCTTTCACTTCTCCAAAGATGGTGTGCTTGCGGTTGAGCCAAGTTGTTGGGGCAACAGTGATGAAGAATTGTGAACCATTTGTTCCTGGACCTGAGTTTGCCATCGCAAGTAGGTAAGGGCGATCAAAGACAAGCTCGCCGTGGAACTCATCGGCAAAGCGATAACCAGGACCGCCAGTGCCGGTGCCGAGTGGATCTCCACCTTGAATCATGAAGCCATCGATAACGCGGTGAAAGACGGTGCCATCATAAAGATTTGCAGTGCTCTTCTCGCCGGTGCGTGGGTCGACCCATTCACGCTTTCCGGTTGCAAGCTCGGTGAAGTTAGCAACTGTCTTTGGTGCATGGTTTGGGAAAAGTTCGATGGTGATATCACCAAGGTTTGTGTGCAGAGTTGCTGATGACATGACTGGCCTCTCGATAATGAGTGATTAGATTAAGAATGAAGTGTTACTTGTGGAGACCAGGGGAATCGAACCCCTAACCCCCGCCTTGCAAAGGCGGTGCTCTACCAATTGAGCTAGGTCCCCGAGTTATCGGGCTTGCTGGCAAACCTTATCTAAGAATCTACTTTTCAATAAATCCTTTACTTCGGTTTGGTGGGCCTAGGTGGACTCGAACCACCGACCTCTTCCTTATCAGGGAAGCGCTCTAACCAGGCTGAGCTATAGGCCCGCATTTAAGCGGAAGTCGAAGGTTACCCGAGAATTAGGCCACCCCAAAATCAGTAGTTATGCCTGCTCGGCAGGCTGTGAAACCTCATCTTTTACTTGGGTTATTGAGACCACAGAGATCCCCTCATCAAGATTTACTAGGCGCACTCCGAGGGTGTCCCGACTTGTCTCGCGCACTTCAGAGCAAGCGGTGCGCATAACTGTTCCGCCAGATGTGATGGCAAGAATTTCATCCTGCTCTTCCACAATCATCGCGCCAACTAAAACTCCACGGGAATCTTCATCAATCTTTGCTGCCTTCACACCGATACCGCCGCGACCTTGTGGTCGATACTCCTCAAGTGGTGTGCGCTTGGCGTAACCACCATCGGTTGCGGTGAAGACAAACTTTGCCGCATCGCCTTCATTAATTGCCGCCATGGTTAAGAGTTGATCATCGCTGCGGAATTTCATTCCGATTACTCCAGAGGTGGAGCGACCCATCGAGCGAATTGATTCTTCTGAAGCTAGGAAACGAAGTGACATTCCTTTACGAGAGACGAGCAGAATCTCATCTTTCTCAGAGACCAATGCAGCTGATACAACTTCATCGCCCTCTTTGAGATTGATGGCAATTAATCCACCAGTGCGTGGTGAGTCATATTCGATAAGTGGTGACTTCTTAACAATTCCACCACGAGTAGCAATAACTAGATATGGATGAGATGCGTAATTCGAGATTGCAATAACTTGGGCGATGGTCTCATCTGGTTTAAATGCCAAAAGGTTAGCGACGTGTTGTCCGCGAGCATCGCGACCAGCATCTGGAAGTTCGTGAACCTTGGCGCGATAGACCCGACCCTTGTTTGTGAAGAAGAGCAACCAATCGTGGGTAGATGCGACAAAGAAATGTTCAACTAGATCATCTTGCTTGAGTGATGCGCCTTTAACGCCCTTGCCACCGCGACGTTGTGAGCGATAAAGATCAGCCTTGGTGCGCTTGGAATAACCGGTCTTGGTAATTGTTACGACCACATCTTGCTCGGGGATGAGATCTTCTACAGAGAGATCGGAATCGCCAGCAATGATTTGGGTGCGACGTTCATTGGAGTGCTTCTCAGAAAGCTCAGCGAGTTCGACTTTAATGATTTCGCGCTGCTTTGCCTCGGAGGCAAGAATCTCGTTGAGGTAGACGATGTCGGCCATAAGCTCGTTGTATTCGTCGTTAATTTTCTGGCGCTCAAGTGCTGCGATACGACGAAGCTGCATATCCAAAATGGCATTTGCTTGAATCTCATCAACATCGAGCAACTTCATCAAACCGGTGCGAGCTTCTTCGGAAGAGGCAGAGGCGCGGATTAATGCAATTACTGCATCGAGGGCATCGAGGGCTTTGAGGTAGCCACGGAGAATATGGGCGCGCTTCTCGCGTTCGGCCAAGCGGTACTTGGTGCGGCGGACGATAACTTCGATCTGGTGATCGATGTAGTACTTGATGAACTCATCAATGCGAAGTGTGCGTGGCACACCATCGACCAATGCCAACATATTGGCGCCGAAGGAATCTTGAAGTTGGGTGTGCTTGTACAGGTTATTGAGCACCACTTTAGGAATAGCGTCGTTTCGCAGAACAATCACTAAGCGTTGGCCTAGGCGCTCATTACCTTCATCGCGCACATCGGCGATGCCTTTAATGCGGCCATCTTTAACAAGCTCGGCGATTTTGAGCGCGAGATTGTCGGGGTTAACTTGGTAAGGAAGTTCTGTGACAACTAGACAGGTGCGCTTATTAATCTCTTCGATCTCCACAACAGAGCGCATGATGATCGAGCCGCGGCCAGTGCGATAGGCATCTTCGATTCCTTGGCGGCCAACAATGAGAGCTTTGGTTGGAAAATCTGGGCCTTTAATAATGGTGAGAAGTTTTTCAAGAAGTTCTTTTGGATCAGCATCTGGATGTTCTAGTGACCAGATAACACCTTCTACAACTTCACCAAGATTATGTGGTGGGATATTTGTGGCCATACCCACTGCGATACCAGCAGAACCATTTACGAGCAGGTTTGGAAAACGACTTGGTAAAACGGTTGGCTCTTGTGAGCGACCGTCATAGTTAGGAATGAAATCGACAGTATCTTCATCGATGTCGCGCATCATCTCCATCGCAAGTGGAGCAAGACGA
>CAIUHB010000184.1 GCA_903898855.1 uncultured Actinomycetes bacterium
CCACCATTATTTGGCGCGGTTTAGCGATAGGCCCAATCTCTTTTGCAACATGGTCGCGCAGCTCTTTCACCAGCGCCTCACCGCTGGCATGTTCGATGCCGGTTCGCAAAATAACAAAGGCAACGATTGCTTGTCCGGTCATCTCATCATTTGCGCCAACAACGGCCGCCTCGGCAACAGCGTGATGTGAAACGAGTGCTGATTCAACTTCAGTAGTAGAGATGCGATGGCCCGAAACATTCATAACATCATCGACTCGACCGAGTAACCAGATGGCACCGTCGTTATCGAACTTGGCACCATCGCCAGCAAAATAGATATCTCGAAAACGCGACCAATAGGTCTCGGCATAACGTTCTGGCTCGCCCCAAATACCGCGCAACATCGAAGGCCAAGGTTGATCGAGAATGAGATAACCGCCATGGCCATTGCCAAGTTCTTTACCTTCATCATCCACAACTTTTGCGCTGATGCCAGGAAGGGCTGCCATCGCAGAGCCAGGTTTGGTTGCGGTCACACCGGGAAGTGGTGAAATCATGATGGCGCCTGTTTCGGTCTGCCACCAGGTATCAACAATTGGACAGTGATTGCCGCCAATAACTTCGCGGTACCACATCCAGGCTTCGGGGTTAATAGGTTCACCGACCGAACCAAGTAAGCGAAGTGAAGAAAGATCGCAAGAGTTTGGAAATTCATCGCCCCACTTCATCCAGGTGCGAATCAAAGTTGGTGCGGTATACAAAATACTCACTTTATATTTTTGAATAATTTCAAAGATACGTGACTTAGTCGGAGTATCAGGAGTTCCTTCATACATCACTTGAGTCGCGCCATTAGCAAGTGGGCCATAGACAATGTAGGAGTGGCCAGTAACCCAACCAATGTCGGCGGTACACCAATAGACATCACGCTCTGGTTTTAAGTCGAAGACCGCTTTGTGGGTATAGGCGACCTGAGTGAGATAGCCACCGCTGGTGTGAAAGATTCCTTTGGGTTTTGCAGTAGTGCCAGAGGTATACAAAATAAAGAGCAGGTGCTCGCTATCAAAGCTTTGTGCCTCGTGTTCATCAGATTGGCGATCAACAATCTCATTCCACCAAATATCACGGCCTTCCACCCATGTGCTCTCTTGGCCGGTGCGCTTTACGACAAGGACATGCTTAACATTGTGAGTACCTTCAAGTGCGCTATCTACAGCTGGCTTGAGTGCAAAAGGCGTACCGCGGCGGTACCCACCATCGGCGGTGATCACTAACTTGGCATCGGCATCTTGGATGCGAGCAAGAAGTGCGTCGGCCGAAAATCCGCCAAAGACCACGGAGTGAGCTGCGCCGATGCGCGCGCATGCCAGCATCGCAACAGCTGCCTCAGGAATCATTGGCATATAAATCGCAACTCGATCACCGGCGTGAATTCCGAGTTCGGTTAGCGCATTGGCAGCTTTCTTTACATCTTTTAATAATTGAGCGTAAGTAATTGTGCGAGTGTCACCTGGTTCGCCTTCGAAATAGAAAGCGACGCGCTCTCCGCGGCCCTCCAATACATGACGGTCGAGGCAGTTGTAGGTGACATTTAACTTTCCGTCGACAAACCACTTCGCAAATGGCGCTTGCCAATCCAAGACTTTGCTCCATGGCTTACTCCATGCAAGCTCTTTCGCTTTGCTCTCCCAGAAGCCAAGGCGATCTTGCTGAGCCAATTCATACTCTTGGCTGGTGATATTTGCTTGCGCTGTGAAATCTGCGGTGGGGGCAAAGGTGCGATTTTCATGGCCTAAGTTGTCGAGGGCTTCACTCATCTTTTTAGGTTACCAGTGCTGTGAATTCCACACTAGAGAACTTTCATAACGATTCTTCTCAGGAAAGAAATCTACTTTCACTCCCATCTCTCATCGCGTTCGGCGTTGAGTGCAGCAGAGGAGTTCCCCATGTTTACTACCTTCTATCTCATCGTCTCCCGCCTTCACTTAGTAAGCACCACAATTCGGGCGGTCGGCAAGATTGCGCAGTGGGTCTTCCACTCCAACTTCGGCCTCATCGGATTAGACCGGGTCTTTAACCACCTCGGTTTCTAGCTCCACCGAACTCGGCGCAAGGCTGGAAAATCAGAACGCTCAGGGCAATTCCTGAGCGTTCTTTTCCTATTAGGGCGAAAATATGATGGGATTAGCCGTAAGCCTCCGAGCCGACCCAATGACGCACCGGCGCGAGTTTTACGCCGACTGAAAATTGGGAGATTTAAAAATGCCTATTGCAACTCCGGAAATTTATGCAGAGATGTTGGATCGCGCCAAGGCTGGTGCATTCGCCTATCCCGCAATCAACGTCTCATCATCACAAACTCTTATTGGTGCAATTCGCGGATTTGCCGAAGCTGGTTCCGATGGAATCATTCAAATCTCTTGGGGCGGGGCGGAATACCTCTCTGGTTCCACAGTAAAGAACATGGTCGATGGCGCAGTTGCGCTCGCCGAGTTCGCACATATCGTTGCCAAGAATTACAAAGTAAATATTGGAATCCACACCGATCACTGTCCGGCAGAAAAGCTCGACGGCTTTATGCGTCCGTTGCTCGCACTTGGTGCAGAGCGCATCAAGTCAGGAAAAGCTCCACTCTTCAACTCACATATGTGGGATGGATCAGCAGTATCGATGCAAGAGAATATGAAGATTGCTGATGAACTCATTACTAAGTCAGAAGCCGCAAAGACTCTGCTAGAAATTGAAATCGGCGTTGTCGGCGGCGAAGAAGATGGCATTGAGGCAAAGCACGATGCCAAGTTGTACTCCACACCAGAAGATGCCTTGCTTACCGTCCAAACACTTGGTTCTGGCGAGCGTGGTCGTTATATGGTCGCAGCAACATTTGGAAACGTTCACGGTGTTTACAAGCCAGGCAATGTCGTCCTCCAACCTGCCATCTTGAAAACTCTGCAAGATGCAGTTGCTGCAAAGCTCGGACTACCTGCTGGTTCTAAGCCTATGGATCTCGTCTTCCACGGCGGTTCCGGTTCACTTCTCTCTGAAATTCGGGAAGCACTTGATTACGGCGTTGTGAAGATGAATATCGATACTGATACTCAATATGCATTTACTCGCCCAGTTGTTGATCACGTCATGAAGAACTACGACGGCGTACTCAAGATTGATGGCGAAGTTGGCAACAAGAAGGCATACGACCCTCGCGCTTGGGGTAAGGCAGCTGAAGCCGGTCTTGCTGCTCGCGTTGGCGTTGCTTGCGAGGATCTTCGCTCTACCGGAACGTCGATCAACGCCTAATGCCAGCACTGGTCTTGCTCGGAGCCCAATGGGGCGACGAAGGAAAAGGTAAAGCAACCGACTTGCTCGGCGATCGGGTCGATTACGTTGTTCGCTACCAAGGCGGAAACAACGCTGGTCACACAGTTGTAATCGGTGATCAGAAGTACGCACTTCACCTTCTTCCATCCGGAATTTTGAGTCCCAACGTTGTGCCAGTCATTGGCAACGGCGTTGTTATTGATCCTTCGGTTTTATTACAAGAGATCTCCGGACTTAACGAGCGAGGCATTGATACCTCTAAGTTAAAAATTTCTACCAATGCGCATTTGATTACGCCTTATCACCGCACCATCGACAAGGTCTCAGAGCGCTTCTTAGGTAATTCAAAAATTGGTACAACTGGTCGCGGAATCGGACCTGCTTATGCCGACAAGATCAATCGCATCGGTATTCGCGTGCAAGATCTCTTTGATCCATCAATTCTTCGCCAAAAGATCGAAGGCGCACTTCGCGATAAGAATCAAGTTTTGATTAAAGTTTTTAACCGTAA
>CAIUHB010000185.1 GCA_903898855.1 uncultured Actinomycetes bacterium
GGAGATAAGAGCGCAGATAGTTTCTGATCACTCGCGCTTAACTCGGTTAAGGCATAGAGCGCGGCAAGCATTCCGGAATCGGCTCGCCAAAATTCTGCAAAATAGAAATGTCCGGAGTGTTCGCCGCCAAATATGGCACCGGTCTCAGCCATCATCTTCTTGATATAGGAGTGGCCAACGCGCGAGCGAATTGCCGTGCCGCCATTTTCGGCAACTACTTCTGGCACGGTATGAGAGGAGATGAGGTTATAGATAATTGAGGAGCCAGGCTTTGCCTTCAACTCTCGTACCGCAATGAGGGCAGTGAGCGCAGAAGGATTCACTAACTCGCCATTTTCATCAACTAGAAAACAACGATCGGCATCGCCATCAAAGGCAAGACCGATATCTGCCGCTTCCGCTTTTACGCGGGCCTGCAAGTCAACTAAGTTTTTCGGTTCGATCGGATTAGCTTCGTGATTGGGAAAATTTCCATCCAATTCAAAGTACATCGGAACTACTTCAACATTTAGACGATCCATAACTGCTGGCGCGGTGTAACCAGCCATTCCATTTCCAGCATCAATCACAACTTTTAAGCGACGACCAGAACTCTTATTCGTTCCGGGAAAGAGTGAGAGGAGAAACTCAACGTAGGAGTCGAGCAGCGACTGCTTGGAAACTTTTCCTGGGTTAGCTGCAACCTTGACGCCGCCGATTCCGATAAGTTCTTTGATTCGCAATAATCCAGATTCCTGCCCAATCGGAGCAGCACCTGATTTACACATTTTGATTCCGTTATATGCCGCGGGATTATGGCTGGCGGTAAACATCACGCCGGGAAGGTTGAGTTTGCCAGAGGCGAAATAGAGCATATCGGTGGAGGCTAAACCCATTCGAATGACATCGACGCCTTGTGTAGTAGCACCTTCGGCAAATGCTGCGGCAAGTACAGGTGAAGATGGCCGCATATCTTCGCCGATAATGACGGTATGAGGTTCGCCTTCTTCAATCAGAAATTGTGCAAATGCTGCGCCGACTGCGCGGGTGAATTCCGGAGTTACTTGCCCATCCACTAAGCCGCGAATGTCATAGGCCTTGATAATTGAATTTAAGAAATCTTGAGTAAACATTAATTAGGTATGGCCCGAAGATGGCCACGTCGTCCAATCTGATTACTGTCACCAATCGGAGCACGTTCGATGACTTCACTTTCAGCTTTCGATGTTCTAGCTCCAGCTTCGCGAATAGCTTCGGCGATTGCCATTAAATCATCGTGTGATGGACCAGATTGTTCGTGATCGAGCTCCTGCTTAATTATCGTCCAGCCGCGCGGTGCACTCATGCGCACACTGTGGTCTTCACATAAATCATAAGCATGTGGTTCGGAGAAAGTTGCCAGTGGTCCTAATACGGCTACGGATTCGGCATAGATATAGGTCAAAGTCTTGGTAGCTACTCGGCTGCAGCCAGCTCGAGAGCAACTTCTCCCTAACCTAGAACCAGAACTTCTCATGCGGAGAGACTATCTCCCAGCGAGTTATTTCCGGCGGATTGGCACTAGTTGAAGTCGCGCTTTGGTTACTGACCTCTGGAGATAACCCGGGCATCTGCCTGTGGCAGTAGCGCTGCTTGCAGAGTGGTTCCGGGTTGAAGTGGCACATAACTGAGGCTGCCATCTTTAGCTGGGGTAAAAGCTAGAGCAGCAAAGACCTTCTCGGAATTGCTTTCAATAGTGATGCGGTTAACTGCGGCTGGTGAATTCCAAATTTGTTCACCACTGCCCGAGAGCGAGGCGCTCTTTGTAGCGCCGCTTGCCAGCGTGTAGGTAATGGTCAAGCCATAGTTATCGCTGCTAAATGCAATGAGCGATGGGCTATGTCCACCAACATTGATGGAGATAGAGCTTTTGCGGGGCAGCGGTTGTGCTGACCCTGCCCACGCAATATCAGCGCCACCTTTACTAGATAGCGAGAGGACGCCGGCCAAGGTTGGGCGATCGCTATCAACGACGACCGAGAATGCCGAGTTCAAAGTTAGATTTGTGAGTGGAATATCCACCACCTGACCATGAGCGACTTTGAGGTTATCAAGTCCAACTGGGGTAAATGCTCCATCGGTTGAGTTGATGGTGACATTTACTGTTGCATCAACAGTTCCGGGCACCAGGATTCGAACGCTATGTGCAATTGCACCATTTCCGGCACTTGAATTAACCAACCCTGGAATTACCAAGTGAGTTAGCGGGGCGGCTGCTGCCGGAACAAAATCTGCACCGAGTGCGCGCAGACCCTTCTTGCGTTGATCAAAGAGAAATGCGGTGATTCGACCCGAACGAGTAATGGCATGTACGGCGATGAGATCATCACCGGGCGCCAAAGTATCCAGCGGTACGCGCAGCTCTGAATTGGCTGGCACTGTTACTGAGGAGAGTGTGCGCGGACCAGCAGGTGCAAATGCAGTTAGATCCACAATTGAATCACTCAATCCACTATTTACTAGTTGCACAAAACCGGCGCTAGAAAGTCCCGCCGAACCGCCAACAAACCATGACTCGGCGGTGCCAGCTGAGCAAATTGATGATGCCCACCAACCATTTGCGCTCTCAGCAAAGAGAGTTGTTTGGGGATCGCCATTAACTAATATCGGATTGGAAACCGGTAGCCGATAAGCGCGGGCCGGGCTGCTAGTGAGTGAGCCCTTCTTAATTGAGCGAACACCGATCTTGCTCGAAGGCAGGTATGCATAGGCGTTTGCGCCAGAGATGGAACTTGGACAAGCAACAGATGGAAATGAACCTGCCGTAGCGGTATGCAGATGCGGTGCGTTCGGTATAAGCACTGCTGCTAATAATCCAACCGCAGTGAGGCCAATCGCGACCATCAATCGGCGATCGAGCGCCTGAAGTAACTTCTTCATGCCACTTCCCCGCTTTCGCCAATAGATACTTCTCTTCTTCTGCGACCTGCAGGCAAACTCAAGACGATGACCGAGAGCAGCGCGATGAGCTCAAGTGAGATTAATGCTCGGCGCTTGGTTCCATCTTCCAATAAGTTGATGGTTCCTGCAGTCGGAATGACAAACTGAGGGACGCCATTTGCAGACCTAGTCTCCTTAATGGGAACGCCATTGAGAAGCAGGTGCCAGCCTGGATCATATTTCTCGGCGATGGTTATGACGCCTGGGCCCTTAACTACATCTTGCGCGCCAATATCACCAGCAGAAATTTGCGAGATATTTCCATTGACATCGGTAAATGAGACACGAGGCAAGGCACCTTGCACGCGCCAAATAATTCCAGCTGAGGTAGCTGAGCCTCGAACATAGCCACCAATTCCATCAATTGTTCGAACAATATTTGGATTTGCAGGTGACTTTATAAAAATATATTTAATTCCATACTCGCCAATTATTTTGCTACTGGTCAAAAGTGTTCCATCTAGGGCGCCTTGGATTGCGCTCTCTAATTCGGCAGGTAGAGCAACCACATTATCGGGATCACCTAAGGAGAGGTCGTTACCTCTGGAGATAAAGAAGTTTGCAATTCCATTCTCTTCCCTAATTACCAAGGTTTTTGGCCGACTTGGTGTTTGGGCAAGTGAAGCCACAAATGGCGGGATGATTTGATCTTGCGAGCCAGCGACTAATGATTGAGATCCGTAGGTGAATGCCCACAACGCGGTCATTACTACTGAGAAGGTGGCAACGAGTGCAGTAAGTGCAGTAATGAAATGCCCGAGGCCAATTGATGAGGTCCGGAGGTTGGGAATTAAATCGCTCAAAATCGCAAGCGCGGGGGCGAGAATGAGAACTTCAACAATGATGAGCAGTGATCCGCTCCAGAAATTACCGGTGCTTCCATGGCCACTGATGTTAGTAGTGGAGAGTGCCAGTGCCAGCGCAAAGATGCACCACGCTATTAGGCCTTGGCTTCGCGTGTAGGAATTGAGAAGCACAACGAAGGCGAAGATGAGGAAGGGCGAAATAATCCACCAAGGCACACCAGAGCTAGCTCCTAAGTTAAAGAGCAAGATCTGCCAACTGCCACCTACTTGGTGCAGCGGAAAGCCTGGATCCTGGAGGAATTGAGTGGGGTGAATGAGCAGCGATAGCGACCATGGCTCGGTCAGCAACCATGGAATAAGTGCGCTGGCGAAGTAACGTTTAGCCACAGCGGTATCTGCACTCACTAAAAAGGTAAGTGGGCCTTGCTCTTTAATCTCGGTACGGCGATTAAATAGGTGCATCGCTAACAGCACCAAATAGATGCCGGTGTACATCAGAAGGAATGGAGCGCAGAAAGCGGCAATCACACTCGAGAAGAGCGCCAAGCTATAAATCCGGCGCCAGGACTTACTTTCTACAATCGCTTGATGTGGGGCCAAGCTCAAAAATGAAGGCAACAATAAGGCCAGGACGATGGTGCCAATTCTTCCCTGATTAATACTGTTCCAGAGCACCGGTGAGAAACAATAAATAAGTCCAGCAATAACCGAGAGATAAGGCGCCAGACCAACTCGCTTACTGGAGCGATACATAATAAAAAATGCCAGCGTCGGAGTCAGGAAGAAGAGCGCTGCCATAAAAAAGGCGAGATTTCCTAGCGTCATAAGCGAGAGCAGACCCAAGATTGCAATCCATGGCGGCGTATGCGCTGCCGAACCCATTCCTACTGTGTGCCATGAGTCGGCGTATTGTGAAAGTAAATCTCGCGCACCATGCGGAACTAATGCAAGTGCTCCACCACTGAGATCTCCCCAGCGATGTCTTGATGCAAGTAGCGAGGTGAAGAGCGTGAAGGCAATTCCGGCCAGCAGTGGTCTGTTTGCAAGAATGCGCAACCGTGATGGGCGACGCACTGGCGCTAAATCAGCATCATCAAAGCTCTCGTCGATAACTCCGATATCCGAATAAGAAGCGGCTACATCTCCCTCATCAATATCTTCGGCCAATTCTTGGGCAGCGCGATTGGGATGTATCCAGCGAGTGATCAACTCGGTTGCATGTTCCCAACCTAAACGCAATTGCGACCA
>CAIUHB010000186.1 GCA_903898855.1 uncultured Actinomycetes bacterium
ATCGCCTGGTAGCGCGCCCGATTAACTTTATTGATCTGGTTGAAAGCTATAGCGATGAGTTCTGGGTAAATGGTTCAGGGAAAGTCTCAAAGACTGTCGGCGGTTCTTACACAGACACAATTACAGCCCTTGCGCTTCTATTGAAGGCTCCAAATCTAAAGCTGAAAGTTGTCAATCCTCTTGACAGCACTTTGCTTCCAGGGGGTTGGGTGACAATTGAAAAGATTGATAGCCCACAATCTCGTCACTGGATTGGCAATGCCGATATCTATAATTCAAATCCAGGTATTACGGGATCTAACCTTTCTGAAACAGGAAACTACCTTCTTACAGTTAATCCACCGAACGGCAATGGAGCGATTGTTGGACTAGCAGCACGTCAATACCAATTAACAGTTGCTGCTAACGACAGCATGACAGTTACTTTGGATGGCGTCCCTGTCACCGTTGATAATGGTCGATTCGTTCTCTCGCCTGCCACAGCCAATATCACGGCAAGAATTGTGAAAGCTGATGGTTCCGCTTTCGGCAATACAAATGGCCAGTGGGTGAATGCAAACCTTCAGAAGTTCAACCCGAATAACAACAATTGGGATTGGTCTGATGTTTGGGCAAATGCAGATCAAGATGGCTACATCTCTATGCGTGTGAATGCGGCAGGTACGTATCGTTTACGTGTCGAACCAAATGGTGATCCAAATGCAACGATTACATATTCAACTGAATTTACTGTTTCAGTAGATCAGTTGAATGCGTTTAAAAAGGATTTCGGAAACCTTGTTCTAGCTGGACCTTCTATAAAGGTTTCAGTTGCAACTGCAAGCGCGTCTTCAACTGCACTCACTTATGCGAGTATTGAAATTCGCAAAGATGGAAACTGGCTTGATTGGGTTAACACTCAGGGTACTGGAGTAGCAGGAATCAGTCTCAAAGCTGAAGGAAGCTACGAATTCATTGTTAACCCACCAGGAGATCTTCAGGGAACGACTTCACGTAAGTCTTATAAGGTAACTGCTGTTAAGAACAGTGACGGCCTTATTGTTGCGACCGCAGTTAGTGGGACTGGTGTTTCTGTATCAAATGGAGTCACAACTCTCTTACTTGGTACACCAACACTCACCGGAACAGTTCTTGCACCTTCACCAAGTACCACAGGTCAAGCCAATTCCCAGGTCTACGCCTACAACGTAACAACTGGGCAGGAAATGTGGGATTACAGCACAAATACCAATTCAAATGGTGCTTGGGCAATGTCCCTTCCTGCCGGAACTTACAAGATCTATGCGAAGACACCATGGGGTACTTCTACCTACGGCGGTTCAGACGGAGTAGGAAATGTAGTTGTTGATGCAACAGGCGTGGCAACTTCAGTTCCTGGAGGAGTAACTGCAACTGCATTCACAATTCGATTGAAGGCTCCAACATGGTCAGGCGTAGTCAAGAATCCTGCGGGAACTGCAGTGGTTCCAAATGCTCGTATCTGTCTACGACTTTCTAACGTGTTCACATGTGTCAATGCAGATGCCAATGGCGCTTGGGCGCTCTCAGCTCCGCAAGGATTTACCAATTTCACTGGTACAAATCCGTATCTTGAAATCAATGATGATTATTCTCGCCAATATCCGCAAAAGCGCTTTGATGGCATCACTGCAGTCAATGCCGCTATTGGAACATCTGGCACAAATATCAACTTGCAATTTTCTGACGCAAATACCCAAATCACAATTACTGCGGGTGGCTCACCGGTAGCTAATGTTTGGGTAACAGCGGAGCGCGATGGAGTTGGCTGGCTCGGTGGTGGATCAACTAATGCCAATGGTGTTGCAAAACTCAATATCACCGACCCAACGGCAGAGTTCAAGGTGCGTGTCGAACTCAATGGAAACCCAACAGTTTCAAGTTCATATGCAACAACAATGAAGACATTCACCAGCTCGGATATTGCTAGCGGTACTTCTGCTGGTGTATTTAGCGCAACTCTCGCTCTTTCAGAGCCAAACTTCAAAGTTGTATTGCGCGAACCAACAAGTGATGGTTCTGTTGGTACTGCAATCCCGTATTCATGGATCGAGCTTTATAGCGACACCACAGGAATGTGGATGGGTGGCGCTGGGACCGACGCAAATGGTTTCGCTTCATTCAAACTTGATGTCCCGCAGAGTGGATTGAATAACTACACCGTCACCGTGAATCCAGCATGGAACGCAGCAACAAACTTCAGCCGTCAGGCATATGCAGTTGCTGTCTCACCATCTGCTATCACAGTGATTAATAAGACAACTACAAATCCAATCTCAACACAGAACGTCTCCGGACGAAGCGTCTACGCTCTCACATTGGGTACACCATCTGTTACTGGAGTAGTCGTAGATCCAAATGGAAATACTGTTCCAAATAGCTGGGTAGTTCCAATCGATGCAGTTACAAGTGAGTACTACTGGCAGCAAGGCGTTAACTCTCGCAATGACGGTTCGATCGGACTAAACCTGATCAATGGAAGCTACAAGATTGAGGCGAACGTGCCTTGGGGAACGAGTGACGTTGCTAAATCTGCACAGTGCTCTGTAACCGTCGCTGGGGGAACAATCTCTACAGGTGGATCTTGTGTGCAAGTTGGCACCACAAAAACCGTTCGCCTTGCACTTCGTGCTCCAAATGTGACCTTTACTCTCAAGATCGGCGGCGTTGCAGTTGCCAATGCAAATATCGGAGTTGGTGCCGGCAAGTGGTACACAAATGCTCAATCAGATGCAGATGGAAAGGTCTCACTCTTTATTGATGCAGCGGCAATTCGTGATTCGAATGGCTTTACAACTGCCCAGCCACTCTTTGTTTGGGTAGATCCTCCATACGGTGGTGCAGTTGATATGGCTCGTTGGGATTGTCAATCAACGCAATCTAAGCCAATCTGTTCCGGACTTGTAAATGTGCCTGCAACAGGTGACTACCCAACGACTGTTCTTGGCAATGTGACGGGAATGTCTCCAAATACTCGAGTACATATTGTGCTCCCAGGAACGTCAACTAGCCTTCCAAATTCTTGGGTGACCGTATTGGCATTCGATCCAGCGCACCCTGAATATGGAAATCGTTGGCTCGGAGGAGGAAACTCCAATAGCAACGGATATGTCTCTATGAATCTAGAAACTTCTACAGTGCCAGCTAACTGGAAGTTTGCAATTGAAATAAATGCTCCTTGGAACCAGCGCCAGAGTTACGCAACAAATTTCGACAACAACTCAGGCAATGGATTCTCATGGGCAGAAATCACTAACCTCCCAAATAAGAGTCCAAAGACTCCTAATTTGACTGTCACCGTTAATGCTGCAAATGCAATCGCCAATAAGTTCGGTTGGATTGGTGTTGAAGAAGTTAACGGTTCTAACGTGACATTAAGTTGGGTTGGCGGGTATGGACTCAATGAAAATGGCGTTAGCTCGGTATTCCTCGCCGCTTCTAAGCGCTATCGAATCACCGCATATCCGGGTCCAGGCAAGTCTGGTGCCCGTACAGTCTGTCTTGTCTCAACTAACGCATCAGAAACCGTGACTGCGATCAGTGGTGGATGTCCTTCGGGAACCTTCACAACAGGTGCGGTAACGGTCGCGCTCGACGGCGGAAACGTTGTAGGACTAGTCAAGCGTTCAACTGATTCTTCACCGCTTGTAGGGGCGATTGTCTACGCTAATAATCCAAATGCGGTAGATGAATCGACAGCTGTTATTACTTCTACAGGTGCAGATGGACGATACGGATTACAGCTAGATCCAACAAAGACTTGGACAATTAAGATTTTCCCTGTCGCATCACCTGGTGAAACTTTGGGTACTGCTTCACAAACCGGCGTTACTGCTCCGGGTAGTGGATCAATCACCAAAGACTTCACGATTGCGACTTCATAATGCATAGAAGACTAGCGATAGTTTTATTTGCAGCTCTAGCAACCTTTGTAGGTGGTCTTCCCTCTGCATTTGCAGTGAATGCGCCGAATGCTCCTGCAAATGTATCTGCTTCCTCTAACAGTGCTGCAAATGCTCAGACAGCGGCGGGATCATTGGCAGTCACATGGCAGAAGCCAGTCGTGGATGCAACTCACCCTATTCCGATTGCCTACATCGTTACTGCAACTGCAGGAACTGATGTTGTAACCGTGACCGTTCCTTTAGCTACCATCGCAACTACGGACTATTCCACGGTTGTCTCTGGTCTCACTGGTGGTACTGCCTACTCAGTAACAGTCACATCAAAAAGTTCTGAGAACGCAACGACAACATCTGCCGCGGTGAACGCAACCCCCATTACTTCCCCTGGCATTCCTTCTGTAGTTTCTTCTGTTGCATCACCTGGTTCAGTAGCGCTTACATGGAGCGCGCCGAGTAATAATGGCGGAAGCGCCCTAACTGGATACATAATTAAAGATGGTACCGGAGCGGAAACAGCAATCTCTGATGCTGCGGCGACTACTAAAACTTTCTCTGGCTTGAGTGCGGGAAGCACGGCAAGTTATTCGATACGTGCGAAGAACGCTAATGGAAATTCAGATTGGGCAGCATTTGCTGCTGCAACATTGCCCTCTGCGCCCGACAAACCTACGAGTGTCACCGCAACAGCCGGCACTACTTCAATCACGGTGAGCTGGGTCGCGCCAACCATTACTGGAAATAGTGCGATCACAGGCTACAAGGTCTACCTATATGACAACGCAGGAGCCGCAGTCGGTACGGCAAAAGCAGTCACAACAACTACAACGGAATTACTGAGTATCTCGGCAGGTACTTACACAGTAAAGGTATCTGCGGTAAACCTCGTTGGTGAGAGCCCGCTTTCTGCTGCTTCTCTTGCCGTCACAATTGCGGCACCATCAGCGCTTCTGGATAACACGCCAGTCTTTACGCCTGCAACTTTGCCTAACCTGGTTATCGGGGGTACTCAAAGCGTTTCGGTGACAGTTCCATCGAGCGGCGTCGTAACAATCACCGCTACGGGTACTCCAACGGGTGTTTGTACATATGTAGCAGGAACACTTACGGCAGTAGCGGAGGGAACTTGTTCGGTGCGCGCAACCTCACCTGCAACAAGTACTTATGCAGAGGCAATTGGAACAAAAACTTTTACTATCACTAAAACTTTGCAGACAATTACATTTGCATCAATTGCGAATCAACCTTTACCAGGACCATTAACTGTCTCTGCTTCAAGCACATCGGGCTTGACCGTATCTTTTACCGCATCAGGTAACTGCACTGTGAACGTACGAACTGTCAGCTTTACCGGTGAAGGAACTTGCACCGTGACTGCATCTCAAGCCGGTGACACCTCATTCGCTGCAGCTACTCCAATTGTGCGTACCTTCTCAATCACTGCAGCCGCATCTTCAGGTGGCGGTGGTTCTTCAGGTGGCGGTGGTTCTTCAGGTGGATCATCGGCACCATCAATTGGTGGCGGCGGCGGCGTCGGAACTACGTGGTTCAATCTTTTTATTGCCAATCCTGATGACTTCTCGCAGCCATACTCTGGCGAAGCGTGTGCGCTCTTTATTCATCGTCTCAAAGAGGGCGATAAGGTCTATGGTCCGATATGTGCTACCAAAGCTGGAGCGCTAGATTATGAAGCAAATGATGGCGATTACCTTATTCGTACATATGACAAACTCTTTCCAACTTTCTATAAAGAGTACACAGCCAAAATCACCTTCGGATCATTTGAAGTAACCGGTGCTGGGTATCGCGGTGGCTCTGTACCACGGCGTTCGATTACTGTGCTGAGAAAGAGTGAATACCCTTCAGCCACACCTTCACCAACACCTTCGGCGTCACCAACTCCGAGTACGTCCCCAAGTGCCACTGCAAAGCCGAGCACGTCGCCCACTGCATCACCAACCCCAAGCGCAAGCCCCACAACGCTTAGCGGCGTTTTTATCGGCGGCAAAGTAACCGGTGCGGTGAAGGCATCGACTTTGACTGCGGCATCGACCATAGTTTCACTCAAGCTTACTTCTAATTTCCAAGCTGTAATTCCAACAGCAAATAAAGGTGAGAAAATTTCGATGACAATTAAGGACTCGCATGGGAAGAGTGTCATGGCCCCACCAATTACCGTGATGAAGACAGGATCAGTAAAACTTCCTTCCGTGAAGTTCTCAGCCACCGGCAAGTACACAATCACAATCAAGACAGGTGCCAAGACCAAGGTCGTGAGCCTTACAGTCTCAAAATAGCCATAAAGTGAAAAGTTTGCTCGCTCATGACACACTTTACGGATGTACGAAATCGCCCTTAGCGTCAATGCCTGCGCCCGCTCTAATACCCGTGCCGATGTTGCCTGGTTGATTTCAACCTCTGATGCCAATGTTCCGATTGGCAGCCAAGCTATTGCGATTACACCTGGCGGCGGTCGCATCGGCAATCTCTTGGATTCAGCATTTGATAGTCCACTGATTGAAACAGCGCAACGCAAATTAGCGACTGGGCGAATCATCACTCGCAAAGTAACTGCACTTGAATCAATACTTTCAAATATCCCA
>CAIUHB010000187.1 GCA_903898855.1 uncultured Actinomycetes bacterium
CACACTCGTCGATGGCTTGCTCAAGGCGATCATCGATATCGATAAGGTCATCAAGATCATTCGCGCATCAGAAGATGCTGCTACTGCGAAGGCCGACCTCATCAAGTCCTTCAAGCTCACAGATGAGCAGGCTACCTACATCTTGGATATGCCACTTCGTCGCTTGACCAAGATGAGCAAGCTCGAACTTGAGACCGAATCTAAGGAATTGAAGGCGATTGTCACCAAGCTAAAGGCGCTGCTTGCTTCAGAGGATGCCATCAAGGCTCAAGTAAGTACCGAACTTGATGCAGTGGCTAAGAATTTCGCGACGCCTCGCCGAACTCGTATTGCCTAAATTAATTTAACCTACGAATAAATTCTAAATAAAGAGTTAAGCGTCGATGCGATCGCGGGCGATTTCCGCGTTTGAGATAAATTCCTTACGAGGTGCAACCTCGTTGCCCATAAGCAGTTCGAACATTGCTTCTGCGGCGTTGGCATCCTTCATTGTTATACGACGAAGCGTGCGGTGCTCTGGGTCCATGGTGGTCTCACGGAGTTGATCTGCATCCATCTCGCCAAGGCCTTTGTAACGTTGAATTGGTTCCTTCCAACGCTTTCCACCCTTTGTTAAATCTGCCGTCATCTTCTTCATTTCATCATCTGAATATGTGTAATGAACTTCTCCGCGCTTTCCGCCAACAACTTCGATGCGGTGCAATGGCGGCATAGCGGCAAATACTCGACCATCTTCAATAAGCGGGCGCATGTAGCGAGAAAGCAGAGTTAATAGCAGGCAACGAATGTGGGCGCCATCGACGTCAGCATCGGACATCAAAATTACGCGACCATAACGCGCATCGTCCAGGGTGAAAGTCTTTCCAGAGCCAGCGCCGATAACTTGAATGATTGAAGCACATTCGGAATTCTCGAGCATCTGCGAAAGTGAGGCTTTTTGAACGTTAAGGATCTTTCCGCGAATCGGCAAGATAGCTTGGTATTCAGAATTACGAGCCGCTTTTGCGGTACCTAATGCGGAGTCACCCTCAACGATGTAAAGCTCGGTGCGAGCGGTGTCATCGGAACGACAATCTGAAAGTTTTGTTGGAAGCGAGGAACTTTCCAAAGCATTCTTACGGCGTTGGAGTTCCTTGTGAGCACGGGCAGAGATACGAGTTCTGGAAGCAGCGGCAACTTTTTCGAGTGCCGATTTTCCGGTCGCCTTCTCAATGCGCTTGGTTGATGCAAAGTATTTCTTCATCTCTTCGCCAACAACAGTTGCAACGATCTTTGTCGCGGCTGCAGTTCCTAGAACTTCCTTGGTCTGACCTTCGAACTGTGGTTCGGACATACGTACCGTTACAACGGCAGTTAGACCTTCGAGAACGTCATCCTTGATTACATCTGCTTCATTGTTCTTAAGGGTCTTTGTTGCGCGAAGGGCATCGTTAAATGCCTTTGTTATTGCGCGCTCAAATCCTTGGACGTGCGCGCCGCCCTTAGGCGTTGAAATAATATTTACGAAAGATGCGATATTAGATTCGTAACCGGTTCCCCACTGCATTGCAATATCGACGCCCATTTCCCGATTAACTTCGGTCGGCATCATGTGTCCCTTTTCATCAAGGACTGGAACGGTTTCGGTGTATTCACCAGAACCGGCGATACGAATTACCTCGCCAAGTGGTGGATCTTGTTGCAAGAAAGAACAGAATTC
>CAIUHB010000188.1 GCA_903898855.1 uncultured Actinomycetes bacterium
GAGTTAAAGAAGAAGCAGAAAGTTCTGCCAGATGGCGCGCTGCGCGAAGCTTTCCGTATCTCACACGCTGTTGCGGAAGTAACCAACGTTGCACCAAGCCCGCGCCAACCATATGTTGGAGTTTCAGCCTTTGCTCATAAGGCAGGCCTACATGCCAGTGCAATCAAAGTAGACCCAGCTCTCTATCAACATGAAGATCCAGCTTCGGTCGGAAACGATATGCGAATGTTGGTCTCAGATATGGCCGGTCGCGCCTCTATCGAACTTAAGTCACAAGAACTTGGCGTTGCGCTCGGCGAAGACAAAGAAGTTCTAACCCGCGTCATCAATCGCATTAAAGAGATGGAAGCCCACGGCTTCACCTTTGAAGCCGCCGATGCCTCATTCGAACTCTTGCTCCGGGAAGAGATTGATGGCAAGCGCGCCCACTTCTTCACCATTCAAAATTGGGAGACATCTGTTATCCGAGATGCCCAAGATAAGGTTTCTTCAAAGGCCACAATCACTATTACTGCGGGCGGCAAAGAGATTGTTGCTACTGGTACCGGTAATGGCCCAGTTAATGCGATCGATACAGCCCTGCGCTCTGGCCTCGAGAAAATTTATCCAGAGATGGCGAAGTTTGAACTCACCGATTACAAAGTTCGTATTCTTGAAGGTCGCCTCGGTACCGGCGCAATCACCCGAGTTCTGGTTGAAACCAGCGATGGCGATAAAGAGTGGAGCACCATTGGTGTTCACGAGAACGTAATTGCGGCATCGGCAATGGCTCTGGAAGATGCGGTTACCTATGGACTACTGCGCTTAGGTCGCAAGCCAGAATAAGTAATTCCGGACTAAACTCGCTTTATGTCCACGCCAATGATTGCTCAGTACGAAGAGCATTTGGCTTTGGTTCGAAATCTCTCCGATAACTCAATTCGTGGCTATGTTTCTGATCTTCAATCTTTTCTCAACCATATTGAAAAGCTAGGAATCACTGAATTTGATCAACTGGAGCTCTCGCACATCCGTTCGTGGCTGGCCAACCAACAAACGACCGGCGCATCACGCTCGACTTTAGCTCGCCGAATTGTCTCCATGCGCGCCTTTACCTATTGGGCGGCTACCAATGGCTGGATCGCCTCTGATTTAGGTTCGCAGTTGGCCATCCCCAAGCGAGTACAACATTTGCCAGAAGTTCTGAATGTGGAGGATGCAGAAGCAGTAATTCAGTCTTTGGCTACCCGGTTGGCTGAAGAACCCACAGATTTACATCGCAGAGATCTAGCAATGGTGGAAGTTTTGTATGCCACCGGAATTCGCGTCTCAGAGTTATGCGGAATGGATTTAGGAAATATCGATAACTCGCGCAACACAATTCGAGTAATCGGTAAAGGAAATAAAGAGCGAGTTGTTCCTGTGGGAATCCCGGCGATGAAAGCGTTAAACGACTGGATTGCAGTAGGTCGACCCAATTTAGTTAATGAGAGCTCAGGCTCGGCAGTATTCCTTGGTTCTCGCGGAAAGCGAATTGATCAACGCACTGCCAGAGAAGTTGTGTATGAGGCGATGAAGGCTGTTGGCTCAACTATGGGGCCACACGGACTTCGCCATACTGCGGCGACACATTTGCTGGAAGGAGGAGCCGACCTACGAAGTGTCCAAGAAATCCTGGGCCACTCATCGCTCCAGACCACCCAGATTTATACCCATGTCTCACCAGAGCGACTTCGCACCGCATACAAGCAGGCTCATCCGCGGGCTTGAGCTTTAACGTTTTCCAGTTCTGTTTGCAATAGAAACGGTAGCTACTGAAGTTTTAATTGGGTACCCAAATAAGCTCGGAGAAATTGTTGCCGTGATATTTACGCTGCCCCGATATTGTGGGCTCCACTTGCAAGTTGCGGTGAGTGAAGTGCTAATAATTCTTTTACACCCTGGTATTGCAACTTTATTTGCATAGAAAGTTACATACCCATCACTACCGGCGAGCGAGGCCGAAATAGTCGTTGCAGTTCGGTAAGTAAGATTTGTTGGAATTGAAAGAGTTAGCCCTGTAATAGCTTGGAATTTGATAACAACTATTCCATCTGCTCCGATTCCGCCAGCACCTGCAGATCCAGTACTTGCGCCAACTCCGCCAGCACCACCGGAGCCAGGCGTACTACCAGTTGCTCCAGCACCACCATCGCTTCCACCGTTGCCACCAAAGCCGCCTGCGCCATATGTGATGGAGATTCCGGTGATGCTTGAACTCAAGCCACTTCCAGGAGAAATTGCAGTGTATGTGTCACCAGAAGTTGGGGCGTCGGATGCTGCGCCTCCGGCGCCACCACCAGATCCTCCGGCGCCACCAGTTGTTTCCGGACTGTTCAACGTTGTTGTACAAAATGGTCGCCCACCAAGATTGGCTGAACCATTGTTGGCCTTTCCGCTTGCACCACCAAGTCCGCCAATGCCATCTGCATAATAAACATCGAGAATTCCAATTCTGATCGCTCGCCCAGTATTACAACGAGTGGATCCAGAGCTTTGCAATTCCCATGAACCGCCACCATGTCCATAATTTCCGCCAGTAGCAGTGTCACTTAAAAATGTGGTTAAACCGCCGGAAGTGCCAGCTGTTCCGCCCCAAGATCCTCCAGATATTCCACCCACACCACCGCCACCACCGGAACCAACGATTACATTTGTGTTTTGGTTTGGTGTTAAAGAGAGAGTGTGCGCAATTACCGCGCCACCTCCACCACCTCCACCACCACCTGATTTGCTTTTTTGGTTATCGAAACCACCACCACCGCCTCCACCACCTGCGCCAATCACTAATACATCAGCACTGTAGACATTTGCTGGTGTGGTCCATGAGCATCCAGAAGTCGCAGTAAAAGTCTCGATGGTGTAACCACCTGAAAGTGCGATTACCGGGTTGCAATTTGCGGCTTGGGCTGAAGCAGGAATTACGGCGAGCATGGAGCCAAAAAGAATCGCGAGAACCGCGAGAACCGCGAGAACAAGGCGTGAAATGCCCAATCTCCCGCGTGAATTCATTGCCAGATTCTACGCAATGGGTGGATTTTGCCCACCCTTGGCCAGCCCTTAGGATTAAGCCAGCAGAGAGCACCAGTTCTCTGACTTCACGCCCCTGATCTAGAGCAATCTAGATAACCAATTCGGTCCGGATTTATTCGGTCGGTGTTCAGGAGCTAGGGACCTAACAAATTGTTTGGTCGTCAACCGAGTGCACAAAGTGCAGTTGAATCTGCCTGAGTGCAATAAAGGAGTATGCCGTCATGGCAGTTGTAACAATGCGAGAACTCCTCGACAGCGGAGTCCACTTCGGACACCAGACTCGTCGATGGAACCCAAAGATGAAGCGCTACATTTTTGCAGAGCGCAATGGCATCTACATCATCGATATCCAACAATCACTCGCGCTTATTGATAGCGCTTACGAGTTTGTAAAGGACACTGTCGCCAAGGGCGGACATATCCTTTTCGTTGGAACCAAGAAGCAAGCACATGTTCCAATCATCGAACAATCTGCTCGCGTCGGAATGCCATATGTAACAGAGCGCTGGCTCGGTGGAATGTTGACCAACTTCCCAACCGTGTACAAGCGAATCCAACGTTTGAAGGAGCTCGAGCAACTCGAGACCACAAATGATCAAGTTTTAACAAAGAAGGAACTCCTTGTTCTCCGTCGTGAGCGCGAGAAGCTAACCAAGAACCTTCAAGGTATCCGCGACATGACCAAGTTGCCTTCCGCAATCTGGGTAGTCGATACCAAGAAAGAGCACCTCGCAGTTCAAGAGGCGCACAAGCTTGGAATTCCAGTCGTTGCAATCTTGGATACAAACTGTGATCCAGATGAAGTTGACTACAAGATTCCTGGTAACGATGATGCAATCCGTTCAATCGCGCTACTTACTCGCGTAATTGCAGATGCAGCTGTTGCCGGACTTCAAGCACGTTCAGCTACCGCAGCAGCTGCTGCTCAGCAGAGCGATGCTCCTAAGGCTGCTGCACTTGCAGAAGTCACCGCAGAATTGGCCGCAGCTGCAGAAGCTGCACCAGCTGAAGGGGAGAACAAGTAATTGGCATATACAGCTGATGATGTAAAGAGATTGCGTGAAGCAACCGCAGCAGGAATGCTCGATTGCAAGAAGGCGCTTGATGAAGCAGATGGCGATTTCGATAAGGCCGTTGAGATCATTCGCGTAAAGGGACTCAAGGGAGTAACCAAGCGCGAAGGTCGCACCACCTCTAACGGACTTGTTATCGCACAGACCGAGAACAACCTCGGAGTTATGCTCGAACTCAACTGCGAGACTGACTTCGTTGCAAAGGGAGATCGCTTTCAAGAGCTAGCGAACGAACTTCTCGCTCAACTCACCAAGACCAAGATCAATGATCTTCCAGCATTCTTGGAGTCAAAGTTCGATAACGGAAAGAGCGTGCAAGAGATTATCGACGAAGGTAACGCTACCCTCGGCGAGAAGATCGAGCTCCGTCGTATCTCCGTACTTCAGGGTTCACCTGTTGCTGTCTACCTTCACCGCACCAGCCCAGACCTGCCACCACAACTTGGTGTCTTGGTTCAGTTGGCCTCCGATGCACTTGATGCCGGCAAGGATGTTGCTCAGCACATCGCTGCCTTCGCACCTCAGTTCATCCGCCGCGAAGATATTCCAGCAGAGACCATCGAGTCCGAGCGTCGTATTGCCGAAGAGACTGCCCGCAATGAGGGTAAGCCAGAGGCTTCTATCGCCAAGATTGTTGAAGGTCGCGTGACCGGATTCGTTAAGGAAATCAGCTTGCTTGAGCAAGCATTTGCAAAGGATGCAAAGAAGACTGTTCAACAGATTCTGGACGAGGCCAAGACCGCCGTGTCGGCCTTCCATCGTTTCAAGGTTGGTCAGTAGTCTTAAGCACCGGTTTAAAGTAGTAATGAGTGAGAGGAGCACTATCTATGGCCCGCAAAGGTTATAAGAGAGTGCTCCTTAAACTTTCTGGGGAGGTTTTCGGTGGCGTCAAAGGCATCGGTGTTGATCCTGATGTCGTTCATGATGTTGCCCAACAAATTGCCGATGTAGTTCGTGGCGGAACCCAGATTGCAATCGTTGTGGGCGGCGGCAACTACTTCCGCGGCGCAGAACTCCAACAGCGTGGAATGGATCGCGCTCGCGCTGACTATATGGGCATGCTCGGTACAGTGATGAACTGCCTTGCGCTCCAAGATTTTCTAGAAAAAGAAGGAATCGAAACTCGCGTTCAAACTGCCATCACTATGGGGCAGGTCGCTGAGCCATACATTCCACGTCGCGCAATCCGCCACTTAGAAAAAGGTCGCGTTGTAATTTTCGGCGCTGGTGCGGGAATGCCATTCTTTACTACCGACACAGTCGCAGCTCAGCGCGCGCTAGAAGTTGGTTCTGAAGCTTTGCTCTTGGCCAAGAGTGGTGTCGATGGTGTTTACACCGCCGATCCCAAGAAGGACCCAACCGCCACAAAGTACGAAACAGTCTCCTACGACGATGTGCTCTCAAAGTCTTTGGCGGTGGCCGATGCCGCGGCGTTTAGCCTCTGCCGCGAAAATAAACTTCCCATCGTTGTCTTTGATTTAAAGAATAAAGGAAATATTGCTCGCGCAGTAAAGGGCGAAGCTGTCGGAACCCTCGTCTCGTAATTTTTAGTAATAGCAACCTCTAAAGGAGCACCATGTCAGACCTAGCAACAACCCTCAGCGAAGCAACAGCAAAGATGGATAAAGCTGTCGAGGTTGCCAAAGAAGACTTTGCGGGTATTCGTACTGGTCGCGCGCATCCATCCATGTTTAACAAGATCAATGTTGACTACTACGGCACTTATACGCCGCTCTCGCAACTCGCCTCAATTCAAGTACCAGAACCACGCATGGCACTTGTTTCACCATTCGACAAAGGTGCAGTCCAAGCCATCGAGAAGGCAATTCGTGAATCAGATCTAGGCGTCAATCCAAATACTGATGGCCCAGTTATTCGCGTCAATTTCCCAGCACTCACCGAAGAGCGCCGCAAGGATTACATCAAGGTGGCGCGCAACAAGGCTGAGGATTCACGCGTATCGATTCGCAATATTCGCCGTACTGCAAAAGAGGCGATGGATAAGCTCGAGAAAGATGGCGATGCTGGCAAGGACGATGTGGCACGCACCGAGAAGGAACTTGAGAAAATTACTTCAGATCACGTTGCAAAAATTGACGAGCTCTTAAAGCATAAGGAAGCCGAGCTGCTCGAAGTCTAAGACTTGAGCCGATCCAATGGATGATTTACATTCCCTCAACGAGGCGATAAATAAGAAGGCAGGGCGCAAGCTCCTTCCCTCCATTATTGTTTCACTGGGAATTTTGGCTTTAGTTTTTGGAACCGTTTACTACATTCCAATTGCCTTCGGCATCTTGGTCTGGCTGGCGGTTATGCTCGCAATTCGCGAACTTGTGCACGCATACAAAATCGGCGGTATTGAAGTTCCAGAGCTCGCCATTCAAATAGCAGGAACTGCGCTCTTGATCTCCACCTGGTACGGAAAAGTTTCATCGCTAGCAGTGGCGACGGCAATTGCCATTCCCAACGTCCTAGTTTTTATGCTCTTTAGGAATCCAAAGGATTTTGTTCGCCGCGGTGCTTCGGCAGCCTTTGCCATTTTCTATCTACCTTTTCTCGCTGGATTCATTTTGTTGCTTGCTCATCACGAGAGTGGAGCGGCTCGAATTCTCACCCTCGTCGTATTAGTTACCTGCAACGATACCTTCGCCTATTTCTCGGGAGTACTTTTCGGCAAGCACCCATTAGCTCCGCACATCAGCCCAAAGAAAACTTGGGAAGGTTTTGCCGGCTCCATCATTGCCACCACAATCGGCTCAGCTCTGGTCTTTCACCTGGCTTTGCATAAGTCATTTTGGATTGGCGCACTTATCGGCGTTATGGCTGTTGTGACAGGAACGTGTGGCGATTTAATTGAGTCTGCAGTTAAGCGCGATCTTGCCATTAAGGATATGGGTGCAATCTTGCCCGGACATGGCGGAATTTTGGATCGAATCGACTCAGTACTTTTTACCGCTCCAGCTGTCTGGTTCGTCCTTGAAGTGATTAAGCACTTCTCATTATGAGCGAACGGAACATGAGCGAACAGAACATGAGTCAAGAGAACGAACAACCGGCTGAACTCAAACTGGTCTTTGATGAGCCGAAGCAGCGCGTAAAACCACCAGCTCACTTTGCCGACCTCTCACCAGATGAGCGCAAAGCAAAGGTGGCGGAGCTTGGAATTCCAGCTTTCCGAGCAAACCAGATGGCGGTGCATTTCTTTACTCATCACAATGATGACCCAGAGAGCTGGAGCGATATTCCCAAAGAGCTTCGCGACACACTGGCAAAAGAGTTCATGCCCAAGCTCATAACGTTGGTTCGCACAGTTACCGCCGATGGTGGCAAGACGCGTAA
>CAIUHB010000189.1 GCA_903898855.1 uncultured Actinomycetes bacterium
AAGATCTAGTCTCCAAACTCTCATTAGAGGAGAAAGTCAGCCTGATCTCTGGCGCAAATTCCTGGCAGACCGCAGCGATCGATTCCATTGGGCTGCGATCGATGATGGTCTCTGATGGTCCATCTGGCGTGCGCGGCCCTAAATGGGATGAGCGTTATAACTCGCTCTCTCTGCCATCTGCATCTTCCATTTCATCGACTTGGGATGTTGAGCTTTTACGCGAAATTGGTCGCGTGATGGCGCACGAAGCAGGCAGCAAGAAAGTCGATGTTGTGCTCGGGCCTGCTATTAATCTTCATCGCACACCTTACGGCGGTCGCCACTTTGAGTATTTCTCTGAAGATCCACTGCTCAGCGGAAAGTTAGCTTCTGCTTTTACTCAAGGTATTCAAGCCGAAGGCGTGGGTGCTTGCCTCAAGCATTACGTTGCTAACGATTCTGAATTCCAACGTTTCACCTACGATGTTGTCGTCACTGAAAAAGTTTTGCGCGAGATTTACTTGCGCCCCTTTGAAATTGCAATCCGTGAAGCAAATCCCTGGATGGTGATGTCTTCCTATAACTCGGTCAATGGCCACACCCTGACTGAGAATCCACTTCTCGATGAACCACTCAAAGGTGAATGGGGTTATGACGGCGTCGTTGTCTCCGACTGGGGCGCTGTGCGCACAACCGTCGAAGCGGGTAATGCCTCGAATGATTTAGAGATGCCTGGTCGCCCAGGATCGCCTTGGCGCAAAATGCTTGATGCAGTGAAAGAAGGCAAGGTTTCTGTAGCTGCCATCGATGCCAAAGTAGAACGCTTGCTCTTACTTGCCGAACGCACCCACGCGCTCGGTGAAGTGAAGAAGCACCTTGCGGCGCTTCCTAAAGCGGAGACAGATTCATTTGCCATCAAGGCAGCGATTGCTGGCAGCGTGCTGTTGAAAAATGAGAATGAAGCGCTTCCACTTAATCCGGGCCTCAATATTGCAGTCATCGGTGGCCACGCCCTCGATGGTCGCGAACAAGGCGGCGGTAGCGCAACTGTTATGCCGATCGAAGTAGTGACTCCGCTTGCTGGCATTCAAGCTACTAATGGCGCCGCCAAAGTCACTTACGTGCAAGGCGTGGAGGCTGACAATCGCCTCACTGCCTTCACCAAGAAGAACACCACCAACCCCGTCACCGGAAACCCTGGTTTCCATATCACTGTGACATCGCAAGAAGGTGAAGTCCTCCAGGAAGAAGAGCGCTTTGCTAGCCAGCTACTCTTTATGGATATGCCTTGGTTGCCGCTTAGCCCCACAATTACTGCGCGTATGCAATTTACGGCTAAGAAGAGTGGCACTTATCAATTTGGACTCAATGCCAATAATTTTGGTGAGATCTATGTCGATGATGTGTTGAAGCTCGAATTTAATAACCAGGGCGTCACCAATGATCCAGGCGATGCCATCTTCAATCCGGTCGAAAGCAAATTCTCGATCGATCTGACGCAAGGTCAAGTCATTCAACTTCGCTACGAAGTCCACACCCGTATCGATCGCCTGCCCTTTGCTGTCTTCTATCCCGGATTCAAAGAGCCGATGAATTCATTAGAAGCAGAGCGCCAAGTCGCAGTTGAAGCCGCGAAAAGCGCCGATGTTGCCATCGTCTTTGTCGGCACCACATCCTTTATTGAATCCGAAGGCTTTGACCGGAAGAACTTGAAATTGCCAGAAGGTCACGATGACTTAGTCAGCGCTGTAGCGAAAGTCGCGAAGAAGACCATCGTCGTTATCAATGCTGGTTCGCCCGTGCTCTTGCCATGGCACGATGAAGTCGGTGCGATCTTGATGCCATATTTCCCTGGCCAACAAATGGGAACAGCAATCGCTGAGATGCTCTTCGGAGTTGCCGAACCCGGTGGTCGCCTGCCCACCACATGGGCGGCAGATGAGAAGGATCTTCCGATCTCAAACACCATCCCAGTAGATGGCAAACTTATTTATGACGATGTCAACGGCATTGGCTATCGCGCTTGGGAAGCTAAAGGAAGTATCCCGATGTATCCCTTCGGCTTTGGGCTTGGCTATACCGAATGGGATGCCACGATCGAAGATATTCGCGCCCACGGCAAGAACCTTAAAGTACTAGTCGATGTCGCAAACACGGGATTGCGGGATGGCTCATACGTTATTCAGATTTACGGCCGCGAAGTAGCAAGCACCTCACCAAAGAAATTGATTGGCTTTGCAAAAGTCTTTATCGAAGCTGGTGAATCGGAATTAGTGACGTTAGAAATTTCTGCAGATAATTTTGCAGAATGGGAGAGTGGCTGGGTTCGCAAGAGCGGTAAGTGGCTTATTGAATTGGGCCTTGATGCTCGAACCACTATCGACTCGCGCGAGATCGAATTGGCATAAGTAATAGCCTTATTTAGCGCCCCTTTCCGCGCATTTGGAGCAGGGAAGGGGAGCAGGTAAGATTCACCAAGTAATCAGCGCTTGTAGCTCAACGGATAGAGCATCTGACTACGGATCAGAAGGTTAGGGGTTCGAATCCCTTCAAGCGCACTTAGTTATAAATTCCCAAGTTGTTTGCGATAAAAGTCTGAGCCAAAATCTCGTTGCACATCCTCATATTTCTGCATCCCCCATTGCCAGAAATCGAAATCTAAGTCAGAGATGCCATCTTGAATCGATGCCCACAAAGTCCAGCCAAATTTCGCGAGTACTGAAAAGAGCCACGCCCGCGCAAATTTATCTGGGCGAGGTCGGCCATAGTAGGCGGTCACTAGTTCGTCGAGCGCTTCAATCGGTAGACCAGATTCCGACCAGATATTTCCCAGCTCAAAACAAGCATCATTGTTGCCAGAGTATTCATAGTCGATGAGCCAGATCTTCTCACCATCATCAATGAAGTTTGCTGGAAGGAGATCGTTGTTGCAGGGCACCTTTCCCTCATCAGTAGCAGACATCGCTCTCTCAAGTTCTGCTTGAAAAGTTAGATAATTCTCGTAGCCCTGGGGAATTCGAAATCCACGCTCCTGCACGATCGACAAGTAGTTTGCCTGCACGTCAAACATGTTGAACTCGCGAGCAAAGGGATGAGCGGAGTGCAGAGTACGGACGCTTTGTGCAATTCGAGCGAGATTTTTTCCTACATCATCACTGGAATAGGTACGCCCTGGGATATAGCCAATGACGAGGAGTCCTTCACCCGGGAGATAGTCGAAGACTGGCGCACCTACGCCCACCTTGGCGGAAATTTTTGAGTTCTCATATTCAGTAGCCCGATCGATGGCGAGAAGTCCAGATTCATTGCTGGAAATTCTGGCCACATAAATACCTTCCGGGGTTGTTACCTTGAGGTTTCTATTTGTTAACCCGCCAGAAAGTTCTAATAGCTCGGTTCGAGATTGAAGTCGGGGGATTCGGTCGAGGAGCGCCCCAAATTGCTGCTCTAATTGGGGTGCTGACAAAGTCATATCGAAAGGATACATTTCTGACATGGCTACTGAACAGGTTCCAGCCCGGGCAAAAATTGTAATTATTGGTGGTGGCGTCGGTGGCACGTCCGTGGCATATCACCTTGCAAAGCTGGGCGAGAGTGATGTGATCCTGCTTGATCGAAGTGATTTAACGAGCGGATCGACCTTCCATTCTGCCGGTCTGGTCGGACAGTTGCGCGCCGATCCAACTCTGACAAAGATGAATATGCACTCAGTAAATTTGTATCGCGAACTTGAACTCACCGATACACCACCATCTTGGAAAGAATGCGGAAGTATCAAACTCGCCTCCACGCCCGAGCGACTAGAAGAGATCCGTCGCCAAATTGGATGGGCCCGAACTTTTGGTCTTGATTTGCATGAAATTTCACCCAAGGAAGCGCAAGAGAGATTTCCACTGATTGATATCAGTGGCGTAGTGGGCGCCTGCATTATGGAATCAGATGGTCAAGTAGACCCATCACAACTAGCTCATGCCTTGGCGAGCGGTGCACGCAAGGCTGGCGTCACCATTTCTACTCACACACGCGTCTTATCGATCAAGACAAAGGACAATCGCGTCGTTGGTGTGGAGACTGATAAAGGATTTATCGAATGCGAGATCGTCGTCAACTGCGGTGGCATGTTTGCTGCTGAAATTGGCCGCCTTGTCGATGTGCGCATCCCGATTGTTCCTATGAGCCACCAGTACTTAATCACTGAAAACTTCCTGCCTGCTGGCACGCCAACGTTGCCTTCGCTTCGCGATCCAGACTTGCTTATCTATTTCCGCCAAGAGGTCAATGGCTTGGTCATGGGCGGATACGAGCGAAACTCCAAACCATGGCGCACCAGTCGCGAGTCATTTGATGCAATCCCTGCCGACTTCAATGGAAAACTTCTGCCCGAGGAGTGGGACCGGTTTGAAGAAATTGCAGTTAATTCCCAAATTCGCGTCCCTAAGATGGCAGAGATTGGCGTCAAGAATTTTATTAATGGCCCAGAAGCATTTACGCCTGACAACGAATTTTGTTTAGGTGAGACTGAAGTTGGCGGGTTTTATGTCGCCGCTGGTTTCTGCGCCCATGGCATTGCCGGTGCTGGTGGAATTGGAAAGGTCATGGCTGAATGGATTGTTGGCAATGAACCTCCTATGGATCTCTGGCACATGGATATTCGCCGTTTTGGTAGTTCCTATAATTCTCCGGCCTTCACCATGGATCGGGTGCAGGAAAATTATGAGCAGTACTACGACATTCATTATCCACTCGAAGAACGTGAAACCGGCCGGCCAGCAAAAGTTTCGCCAGTCTACGAATGGCATAAAGCTCATGGTGCCGTCTTTGGGGAGAAGGCGTCCTGGGAGCGCGTTAATTTTTATCAGACTCACCAGGGAAGCGATGCAACTCGTCCATATGACTGGGCAGGCAAGAATTGGTCGAACGCTGTGCAGGTGGAGCACGAAATCACTCGCACCTCGGCTGGCATATTTGATGAATCAAGTTTTGCGAAATTTAGAATTTCAGGGACCCGCGCGGGTGATTTCCTCAATCTAGTCTGTGCCAACAATGTTGTTCGCGGTGCGAATCGCACGGTCTATACCCAAGCTCTCAATACTCAAGGTGGAATTGAATCCGATTACACCGTCACGCAAATCTCAGATTCCGAATTCATGATTGTTACCGGTACAGCTTTTGCTGGTCACGATGGTGGCTGGTTACGCAAGAAGCAGCGCGAGCTAGATTTTAGTGAAGTTGCAATCTCCGATATCACCTCTGACTTGGCAGTCTTTGGAATATGGGGGCCAAAGGCACGTGAGATTCTGCAAACGCTAACCTCCCATGATTTGAGCAACGAGAATTTCCCATTCATGAGTTCGCAAGAGCTGGTAGTTGCAGGCGTATCTATGCGCGCAACCCGAGTGACATACGTGGGTGAACTTGGCTGGGAGCTTTACATTCCGGTTGATGCGGCGCTGCAGGTTTGGGAAGCAATGATTGCAGCCGGAAAGCCATTTGGCGCAGATGCGTGTGGCTACCGAGCCATTGAATCGTTGCGACTTGAAAAGGGTTATTTAGCCTGGGGCGTGGAGATCAATACCGAAACTAATCCCTATGAAGCCGGATTGGGTTTTGCGGTTAGCCAAAAGAAGGCAGATTTCATTGGCCGCACCGCGCTTCTCGAGAAGAGAGAAGTGCTCCGCAAATTAGTGGTAATCACTTTCGATGATATTCGTCAGGCACCTATTGGCAATGAGCCCATTCGTAAAGATGGTGAAATCATTGGTCGAATTAAGAGTGGCGGCCAGGGTTACACCATTAATAAAGCGATTGGCTATGCCTACCTTCCTAATGAGCACACATCTGTCGGCACAACACTGGACGTTGAATTCTTCGGAAAGTGGCAGAGCGGAACAGTCTCAGCATCACCTCTCTTCGATCCCGAGGGTTCTCGAATCAAGGCTTAAATTCGAATAAGGGCTTAATCGAGAGATTGAGCCACCACTCTCAAATACCTTGAAATGCCTCGGATTAGTCGTTTCCGTGTCACCCTTGCATATGAGTATGCGAAGAGGCGCTAAAAGAGTCAGCTACATTCGCCAGGCGCTCCTCCTACTCCTTGCAATTGGATTAATTGGTCTCCCAACTACTTCCGCACATGCTGGGCCACGTGGATGCTCGTCATTGTGTCCAAACGGTTCTCAGTGGACCTTTCCCAGTACAGAAGTGGGAGCAACAAGCACACTCACCGTAACCTTTATTAGTAATCCAGCGTATGCCGGTGAACTCTTACAAATTCCCTTTTATCCTGGATTAGATACGGGCGCGACAACTCAAGGAATTTCTATTGATGTTGCAGATTCAACATGTTTCACTCTGGCGGTATGGCCGGCAGGTGGAGTGGGATGCACAGTCGTGTTGACGTGGACGCCACTGCGTGCTGGTGGAATGACAACCGCTAGCCTCTATCTGGGTGCAACCATTCTCTACACTCTCGACGAGAATGGTGACTTCATTAGTATGAATGGCATCAATTCACACCCAGCGTTCTTGAGTGGACTTGCAACTGCGCCACCGGATCCAGCGCCTCCGGCACCAATAGTTCCAATCCCAGTTCCCGATCCAATCCAGCAAAGCTCAGTGACGTCGGTGACTCCACGGGTCGCTAGTTCCGACACTTCGACATCGATAACTGTCACCGGAAATTTCATTGAACTAATTTCTAATATCCAAGTCAACGATCTCAATATCGCGCAGGGCAGTTGGCTCCAAACTCCAACAGCTATTACCTTCACGCTTGCGAAAACTAGTGCGACGAGTATTGATGTCGTGATTTACAACGGCGCAGCACCGGTCTTGACGCTAGATCCAATATCAGTCACATCTGCTCCTAAGGCAGTTATGACCACGGTGAAGCAAAAAGTGACCTATCTCTTTTGTAGTAAACCTGGCCATGGCATCCGAGTGGTTTATGGCTACACCCCAGCGTGTCCCTCCAATTCTTAGCGCCGCACCTGGGGCAACTCACCATTTAATACCTACGGCACCTCCACCCCAGAGGGTTTTGTCGGAACGACCAATTACTTTTCATCTTCAGTCTCATCCGGTGGAGCGGCCTCAATCATCTACTTTGGAAACGGTGAATCCAACTGGGGCGCAGGCTTGAGTGGCGATAGTCGTGGCGCGCGTCCGGTGAGGGCTTTTTAAAGGATTCTTGCCATCGTTGGCTCCGCCAATACAATTTGTTGATGAGAATTCACCCTTCAAAAGTAGCCTGGCTAGGAATTCTCACCTTTCTTTTTTCTATGTTTGTGAGTGCCTCAGTTCTTCCCGTTCAAAAGAGCGAGGCCTTGACTCGATGCTACAAAGTAGATCCATATTACAGAAACGTTATTTTGAATGGCAGCTCCTGTGGTGGAGCGATATCCATTGATAATTCCATTACCGATATTAACGCCGGCGCATTTCAAAATAATTCGACCATAACGTCCGTTAGCATTCAATGGTTTAGTGCCATTCATGAAAATGCTTTTCAAAATAATTCAAGTCTTCAAACTGTAAATTTAGATTATGGAATGTGGGCAATCTCCAACTATGCTTTTTCAAATGATCCAAATTTGCATAGCATTTTAATCCCTTCAACTTTTTCTTCTCTTCCTGCAGAAGTGTTTGATCAGACTCCTCTAACTTCAATTATTTATTGCGGTTCTGATAACACGATTAAGTCAACACTTTATGGATCTAATAGTATTTCGACCACGTGTCCACAAGGTCCAACTGATCCAGTAATTACACACTCAGACCAAGACTATCGATATGACACATCTACCTCCACTGGATCTCTAGCGTGCGCAGAAGGTGGGTCAGTTACCGTCCAACGCGGAATGGTTACATCCGTGAATTACTTGTGTGTCGGAACTTTCACCCTTCCGGCCGGGATCTCCGGTCTCACTTGGAGCGATTACATTCAGAAAACTCCAGTTCCGGGAAGCCCAGGAGCATTTTATCTATACGACTCATTGCATGGATTTGGGTCAGTGATTTGCAGTGGATCTGGCTATATTTCTATTTACAATTTCGCGACCGGCAATTCGCATTCATGTCAAGGATCTGTAGACATCCCCGCGAACGTAACAACAATTAGTGCTGCAACTTTTGCAAATAAAACCGGTATCACTATTTCTGCAATTCCAAATAGTTTGAATACGATTGCATACGGTGCCTTTGTGGGATCTTCCGCAGATATCTCATCATTCATTGGCTCTGCTGACACTTTCACACTCGCCAATCAAGATATCCAGCTCTATTTCCGCTCGACCGGAAATGGCAAACTTCCTTGCTTACAAAGTGGCGGACTTGTGGTGATCGACGGAGTGGCGACAGACGGATCGGACTGCCAAGGAACAATTTATGTTCCAGTCGGTGTTATTGCTGGCAACCCAAGTCATTTTTGGGGCTCAATTCGTCATTCAGCAGATTTGATCGGGGATCCCACAGGTAACACCTATTACATTTATGATTCAGAATATGCCGCCGGAACAGTCACATGTTCGGCGGGCGGAATTGTAACCTTTTCAAGGGGCTACTTAATAACCAACTCATCTTGTGCGGGGACTCTAGATATTCCCGAACCATTTAATTTTGCATTGCTTGACTCAGTTCTTGGGGGGGACTCCTTATTAACTTCAATTCGCTTTCCATCAACATTTTTGGGCATTCCCGAAAGCAACCCGGCAGGACAATTTGGCAATCTCACAGGATTAGAAACTATTACCGTTGCGGACGGAAACCCTAACTTTGCTTCCGTTGATGGTGTTTTACTAACGCAAGACCTTCAGTCCATCTTGTGGTACCCAAAAAAGAAATTAAATGCAACCTATTCAGTGCCGTCGACCGTTAATGCGCTCAACTCCGCGGCGTTTTCACAAAATCAATATCTAAAGTCACTTTCAATTCCAGAATCAGTCATATCAATCGACATTGGGGTCCTAAATAACCTTTCGGGATTAGAAACAATTACTGTTGCAGAAGATAATCCTAATTACAGTTCCATAGATGGCGTTTTACTCACCAAGGACAAACAGACAATTTTGTATTACCCACTAATGAAGTCGGATCGAAACTATTCAATCCCACCAACCGTTACCGCAGTAGGTAATGGAACATTTGCAGAACGACTTGTCTCGTCTGTCTCAATACCGCGTTCAGTCACATCGATTGGTGAGAGTGCATTTGCGTATAACAGTAATTTAAAGACTGTGACATTCGAGTCAAATAGCACTCTAGAAACTATTAGCGTCTCTGCATTCCAAGAAACTTCCCTTAAGAAAATAATCATTCCGAGAAGCGTTACCAATATTGGTTACGGAGCTTTCCAGCTCGATAGACTCTTGACGAAAGTTGAATTTGAATCAGGCAGTAGTCTCATTGCACTTGGAGATAATGTCTTTTCAACAACATCAATCTCCAGCATCTATATTCCCGATGGAGTGCAATCAATCCCGAATGGGACTTTTCAATATTGTCGTAATTTGGTTTACGTCGACCTCGGGACGGGTAGTCAATTGCTTTCAATCGGAGGCACCGCTTTCTATAACAGTGACTCTTTAAAATCTATAAAGTTCCCCGCCGGATTAGTGAGTATTGGACCAAATGCTTTTGACGGGACAAAACTGTCGGACATCACGTTTCAAGGAACTGCAATTCGCAGTTTTGATAAACCATTTCAAGCAGTAGATGGCGTGCCTCCAAGTGGTTGGGTTCAAGATACAGCGACGGCGACGTTATTCGGCGGCCCTGGACTAAATGGTGATGGAATAAATATTCGCGTTGGAGGAGGTCCAGGAATCCCTGCCCCCGTCATCGCATCACCAAAGGCTGGTTCTACTTACCTCGCAATGGTTGGCAAACCATTCACCCTGAATATGAACTATTTTGCACAGTCTCCAAGTACGACTTCAATTAGTTCTGGAAGTCTTCCCGATGGATTGACTTTGGACAGTCAAGGAAATATCACAGGGATTCCGACCAAAGCGAACGATTTCAGTTTTTCATTAAACGTCTCTGAAGATGTGGCTGGTGGCACTGCTTCTGTGGACAATCTTCATATCAAGGTCACTCCAGAAAATGATTACATGATCTCGACAAACAAGCGGATACTTTCTTACGCAGATAATGAAATTGCACAGATAACGACGAACGCACCTGACGATTTCAAAATTGGATATTTCTTCTGGGATTATGTATGCGGCCCTGAATTCGTAGATTCAGGGTTCAATACAGTTGGAACTGACTTGTTTTTGCAAACAGGACTTCAAGCTAGATATAACGATTATTGCGGTTCGTCCGTAGCGTATAGGCTCAGAATCTATCCACCGGAAACGTCATATCCTGATTTAAGTACTCCGTACCTGGCTGAAGTTGTTGTTGCCGCCTCAAATGGTCAAAGCACGCCGAGAATTGTCGCACCTTTATCTAGTGAAACTATCGCTTTTAAAGTCGGCGTTCCTTTGGAGGATTATCGAATTAGTTTCCTTCCAGGTACAGGGTCGAACACGGTAACTGCTTCAGCTGCACTACCTGCGGGCCTCACCCTTCACTCTGATGGATCGATTACTGGTGCGCCAACCAGTCCAGGGACAACATCGGTTGACTTCACAGTTACTGACGATGCAGGCAATTCAGCAACTGCAACTAGTGTTCAATTTGTAATTTCTCTCACGGGCAATTCGCCTCCAAGCGACAATTCACATCAACAGCAAAATATAGTTTCAACGCCCGCGCCCGACCCAGTACAGCAATCGAAGATCTCATCAATCTCACCTGAACAAGTCATTGCGGGGACTGCAACTACTCTGACTCTTAGTGGCACTTTTATTGAGAAGGTTGGGGTTATTCAATTAAATGGTTCATCTATCGCCCCGGGAACTTGGACCCAATCGCCAATTTCCATCTCATTCCGACTACCCGCGATGGCAGCGGGCACTTACTCGATTCAACTTTTTAATGGAGCGGCGCCCGTACTTGCAACACAACTGAGTGTGGCGAAAGCAGATGCAGTGACAGCACCAGTTACTCCTTCGGTTGATACGTCGACAGTTACTTCAATCAACACCAAGCAAACCGACACTTCAACTGCCGCTCAAGCCAAACCTTCTACTCCAGTTCCTGCTATCAGCCCTTCTTCGAAGACTACGGTTATTCCAAAACTTTCATCGATCAAGAAGCCGGTTGCGTCTCAGACCCGCCCAACGGCGAAGTCGATTACCATCGTTTGCGTGCATGGGAAATCGGCCAAGGCGATCAGGGGAGTTTTGCCTAAATGTCCTGCGGGGTTCGTGAAGAAGTAGTCTTTTCTGTCGGATTATTCATCTCTCCGATTTCTGCGAAGGAAGAGGAAGACAAAGATGAAGAGGATGAGCGAAACGAATCCCAATAGGTATCGATAGAGAACTATTTGGTTGGTGTTAATCAAGCCATGGCGTTTAAGGGTCACGATCAAATCGCTGGTTGCAGTCAAAGTTCCTGCGCCAATTCGGCGTCACCACAAAAGTTACGTATTTGGGCGCTGGCCGTGCAGCGGTCAATGACCCAAGCTCGAGATTTGTGGAGATTGTTGCGGCGAATAGTTAACTAAGGGGAATTAACCAAACCGTAACTAGCAAGATCTACCAATATTTATTCCCACCTGCCACAATTTTGCCATGCGCAAATACTCACTATTCGTCCTCGCCGCCGCCCTCATAGGGGGAGTAACAACTGCAGCTTCAGCACCAGCTGCGCCAACACCACCGAAGGTGGGAAGTGCGTGCACCAAGGCGGGAGCATTCTTCGATACTCCTAACGTTCGCTATGTCTGCAATGTTGAAGGCAAGAAAAAAGTCTGGCGCGTATGGCATCCTGCAAGCGCACCTAAACCAGCTACAAGCATGAGTAATGGCTCTACAGGCACTCAGCAAAGCGGTTCAACAACTACCACTGCTACGCCAGCTGCTCCTGCAGCTCCTAAAGCCGTCGTTAATCCCATTCCCCTCTCGCTCCCCGTCGCACCGATTGGCGCGATAACTTTCGACAATATCACTCAACATATTTCGGATATCTCAACGGCCGCCTATAACGCAGTGCAGGCTGTTGAATCAGCTAATCCTCAACCAGATATTCCAAATACCATTGCCATTGGACCAACAACTGTTCCGTCAGTGCCTGATGTTGCAGCGGCGTATAAGAAGATCGAAAAGTTGTGGGCTGGCTTCCGCCAACCATCAACCAACTACGCCCTCGTATTTAATTATCAAGATAAGGCGTGGGCCGTTAGCAATGCGACGGCAAATCCCGTCGTGATCGCAAATGGTGGAATAAATGGGCCACTCAATCTCCCCAATCGAATTGAACAAGGCTGTTCGGCTCCTAATCAATGTTCGGGTGCGAACTCGGGCATTAGCGATGCTGCCGGCAATAGCGTGGCGCAATTCGGCATGGATCCAGTAATGAATTCTCGTGATCCGTATTTCCAAACGGGTGGAATTTTCGGACACGAATACACACACTCGGTTCAAGCAGCTCAATTCTTAGGAAATCCAAAGATTGGAACACCAGATTCTGCAGAACAGCGTGCTCATGGATTAAGCAATCAACCCAGCGGCCTCTATGAAGGCGTAGTGCCTTGCTGGTTCGCTGAAGGACAACCGAATTTCAATGGCACCGCAGCAGAGGCGTCTTCGCTTTCGGATTACCTTAGCTGGCGTTCAAGAATGCCCAAAGGTTTCCCTACATCTGCCTTCCCAGATTATTCGGCCGCAGCCATTCAGAATCTCTTGCTGACAGATAATCCACCGAACTGTTTGCCACCTGCAGAGATATATCGCGTGGGTTATGGCATCGGTGCGCTCGTCATTGAAGCGCTTACTGCAATTGCTGGACCACAGTCCACTATGGCTGTTGTGAGGGAGCAGAGCTATGGAAAGACTTTCCCCGAGGCATTCCAGATCGTTTATGGAATTTCTTGGGATAAAGCCGCCCCTATTCTGGCTCAAGTAGCGGCAACGGAATACGCGGCAGTTCCTTAATCCTTTGGATCAGATCT